>CAIUKZ010000313.1 GCA_903899865.1 uncultured Bacteroidales bacterium
CGCCATGTTTGCAGTAAGCAGTGTTGATGCATCCAAATGTTATTATGAGGAATTAAACAATCTACAAAAAGACAGTGACAAGCCACTCAAGATTGCGACAATATTCTCTTTTGCAGCAAACGAAGAACAAAGTGCCATTGGCGAAATTGTTGACGAGAGCTTTGAACCTTCTGCAATGGATGTAAGTGCCAAAGAGTTTTTAACGAAAGCGATTAATGATTACAACGCCATGTTTAAAACTAGTTATGGGGTTGATAGCAATGAGTTTCAGAATTATTATCGAGACCTTGCAAAACGTGTAAAGAACAAAGAGATTGACCTAATAATTATAGTCGGCATGTTTCTTACGGGGTTTGATGCACCTACTCTAAATACGATATTCGTTGATAAGAATCTACGTTATCACGGATTAATTCAAGCCTTTTCAAGAACTAACCGTATTTATGATTCCACAAAAACTTTTGGCAATATTGTTACATTCCGTGATTTAGAAACAGCAACAGTTGATGCCATCACTCTTTTCGGTAATAGCAATACTAAGAATGTGGTTCTTGAAAAGAGCTACAAAGAATATTTAGAGGGCTTTACAGACATTGTTACTGGAGAAGCACGTAGAGGTTATGTTGAAGTAGTTAAAGAGTTAAATGAAAAGTTTCCTAACCCCGATGCAATTGTAACGGAGAAGGACAAAAAAGAATTCTCAAAACTATTCGGTGAGTATTTACGAGTAGAAAACATACTCCAAAATTACGATGAATTTAATCACCTCAAAGCCTTTCAAGCAATAGACAAAAATGACCCTAAAGCTATTGAAGAGTTTAAAAGAACTCATTTTGTGACAGATGAGGATATTTCAGTAATGCAAAAAATTGAATTGCTAAAAGAAAGGACCGCACAAGATTATCGATCTACTTATAATGATATACGAGACTGGTTAAGGCGTGAGAAAAGCGGAAAAGAATCAGAAGAATCAAAAATTGATTGGGATGATGTAGTGTTTGAAATTGACCTGCTAAAATCACAAGAAATAAACCTTGATTACATACTTGAATTAATCTTCGAGCATAACAAAAAGACAAAAGACAAAGACACTTTAATTACAGAAATACGCAGGGTTATCCGTGCAAGTGTTGGGAATAGAGCAAAGGAGAGTTTAGTTGTTGATTTTATAAATGAGACTGACCTTGACACACTTCAAGATAAAGCAAATGTCATAGATTCGTTCTTTGCCTATGCACAAGGCAAATTGAAGTTAGAGGCTTCAGAGTTAATAGCAGATGAAAACCTGAATGAAGAAGCCGCTAAGCGTTATATTTCAGCATCTTTAAAGCGTGAATATGCAAGTGAGAATGGGACAGAACTTAACGCTATTTTACCCAAAATGAGTCCCTTAAATCCGCAATATTTGACTAAAAAACAGAGTGTTTTTCAAAAGTTGGCTTCGTTTGTGGAGAAGTTTAAAGGAGTAGGAGGACAAGTCTAAAACAAATAAGCTCTACTCTGGCGACGCACTTTTTAAGGGGTAGTTAATGGATTACTGAATAGAAGGATCGGGTTTAAAAATGCAAATATTGAATTACATGCAAACACTCAAAAGCATACAAACTGCGCACCCCAGATGAGCGTAGGCTCTTTCTGTTCGGTGTATGGCTCTAGCCTACGTCGTAGCTAAAAGCAAGTGTCATCATTTGCAATATCATATAGATATAACAACCCACTAGCTTAGACACTTTTGCAAAGTGTGCGAATACAAAAACTAACTGCACCCAAAAATCATATTTTGCCAGTTTGATAAAACTTTTGTTCAATATATTTTGCTGTTCATTGCCAATGAACAAG
>CAIUKZ010000314.1 GCA_903899865.1 uncultured Bacteroidales bacterium
ATTTTCGATACTTGCCATCCAATGCTCGTGTTTTCTGATTCGGACAAGAGTGAAAATATTGTTGAGCTAACGAATAAAAGAAATATATTGTTAGTTGATAAGGCTCAGTTTCAACAGAGCAAGTTTGGTGTAGAATATGATGATTCAATATCACAAAAATTAGATGGAGATACGATTGCATATATAATGTTTACTTCTGGGTCCACAGGTTCACCCAAAGGAGTAGCAATCTCACATCAGTCGTTGTTGCACTTTATAGCATGGAGCAAGCAAAGATTTGAAGTGATGCCACATGACAATTTCGCCAATTTAAGTCCGATGTATTTTGATAATTCAGTTTTTGATTTTTATTCAGCTCTTTTTACTGGTGCATCGATGACTCCAATTAAGAAAGAACAGTTTAATCAGCCTCTGGATCTGGTTAATTATATTACCAATAAGGAATGCACTATATGGTTTTCTGTCCCTTCATTGATGATATATCTTATGAATATGAGAGTAATTACTGATAAGGTATTGAATAAAATTCGACTCTTTTCTTTTGGTGGAGAAGGCTATCCCAAAAAAGAACTAAAGAAAATATTTGATATTTATGCTTCATTATCAGATATATATATTGTATATGGTCCGTCTGAATGTACTTGCATTTGTTCGAGTTATAAAATTAGCGATGTTGATTTTGTCGATTTAAGTGTATTACCCTCTTTAGGTGAAATAAATCCCAATTTTTCTTATAATATTGTGAATGATAACAACGAAATTTCAACAGAAGGTGAATTGTGTTTAATTGGTCCAAACGTTGGATTAGGTTATTATAATGACCTTGAAAGAACTTCATTACATTTTAGACATTGTACTGATAAACCTCACTATGGTAAAAGGCTCTACAAAACTGGCGATTTGGTTAAGGAAGTTGGTGGCTTGCTATATTTTAAGGGTCGAAAGGATTTTCAGATTAAGCACATGGGATATAGAATTGAGATTGAGGAGATTGAATTAGTGATAAGTGAAATAGAAAATGTTAAGCAATCTGCCGTAATTTATCATAGAGTTAACGAGAGTTATGGTAAAATTATTGCATTTATTTCCATTGCGGATACCACTCTAGATGTACAATATATTACTGAAAGGCTGTCCAAAAAATTACCCTCATATATGATTCCCAATACATTTATTTTTTATGACGAATTACCCAAAAATGCGAATGGAAAAATTGATAAAAATCGATTAAGAGAGGATTTTGTTTCAAAATAAAATACTTAGCTTATTCATTAGTGTTATTGCTCATTTTCAGTGTTAAAAAAATCTCTTTACAACAGGTTTAGGGCTTTTACTCAATCTCCAAACGTAATAAAATTGTCAAAGAAATGATTCCATTCAATAGGCCCTATTTAACAGGCAAGGAAACGCATTATATATATGAAGCAGTTAACAGTGGGAAACTGTCAGGAAACGGGATGTTTTCAAAACGCTGCCAGAGCTTTTTCGAAAACGAATATGGGTTTAAAAAATGCCTTTTAACTACATCTTGTACAGATGCATTGGAAATGGCTGCAATTTTATGTGGCATTGAGTTTGGTGATGAGGTTATAATTCCAAGTTACACATTTGTTTCTACAGCTTTGGCGTTTGTTCGTCAAGGTGCAAAGATAATTTTTGCTGATAGTATGTCTAACCACCCCAATATTGATGTGGATACTATTGAATCTTTGATTACATCTCGCACGAAAGTAATAGTACCTGTACATTATGCAGGAGTTGCATGTGATATGACCAAGTTAATGGCTTTAGCAGATAAGTATGGTCTGTTAGTAGTTGAAGATGCAGCACAAGCAATCGATTCGTTTTATACGAAGCCTATAAACATTAGTGGAAATCAAAAAAAATCGGCATTAGGATCAATTGGTCATTTTGGTTGCTTTTCTTTTCACGAAACTAAGAATATTATTTCAGGAGAAGGTGGAATGTTGGCAATAAATGACGAACGATTTATTGAACGGGCTGAAGTGATATGGGAAAAAGGTACAAATCGTGCTCAATTTTTTAGAGGCGAGATAAATAAGTATGGATGGGTAGATATTGGTTCATCATTTTTACCATCTGAAGTAATTGCAGCTTTTTTGTGGGCTCAAATTGAGAATATGTCTCTAATTCAGGGTCGAAGGATTGATATATGGAATAGATATTATGAAGGATTGAAGGAGTTGGCTAGTAATAATCAAATTCTACTGCCAACTGATTTAGGTTATTCAACAAATAATGCACACATGTTTTATTTGATATGTCCTTCAATTTTTATAAGAACTCGTCTCATTGAATTTTTGAAAACTAATGATGTGTTTTCTGTTTTTCATTATATAAGTCTCCATAATAGTCTATACTATAAAGAAAAGCATGATGGGCGTGTTTTGAAAAATTGTGATATGTTTTCAGACTGTTTGATTAGGTTACCTATGTATAACGAACTAACTAATGAAGAAATTGATTTTGTAGTCTCAAAAGTGTATGAATTTTTTGTTGAAACTCAACAAATTTAAAACTCAAGCGAAATGATGAAATTTGAAAGGTATTTAAATGTTAAAAACACATATTTTTTCTATCTAATTATAGGTATTTATTTATTGTTAATGTTGGTCGGTTTGGACACAATAAGACCCATAAGATGCGATGAAGCATGGTATTCTAATACTGGGTTCAATTTTAGTCTTGGTCATGGATTTGAAAATGATATTACCTTTAAAGGTAGTAATTCAAATCTTGCATTACCCTTTCTATTAGGATGTTCTTTTAAGCTTTTTGGTTTTAGTCTGTATACTGCAAGACTCGTTTCTGTTTTTTCAGGTCTCTTTTTTCTTATTGCATTCAGACGCATTATGGAATATTATTCTTTATCATTGAAATATCAAATTATAGGTTTTGTTTCGTTCTTATCAATTTCATTTTTTTATTCAGTTTTTTCTTATGCCCGTCCAGAGGGTCTTGCATTGGCTTTTCTCGCATTTGGCATCTACTATTTAATTCTGTTTACAGATACTCGAAAGTATAAGTATTTTTCCTTGATGGCTGTAGAATTGTATTTGTCCTTCATGTCACATCCTTATATGTCAATCTATTTTTTGGCATTTGGTATATATCTTACATATATCTCTTTTGCAGAAAAAGACATAAAACTTTTCTATCATTTATTTCTTCTACTACTTGCGGCTGTTTTAGCAATATATACAACAGTAATTGCTCATTGTTATTATAATTATCATTCCCTAGATATAATTAATGCAACGATTGATGTATTCAATAGAACATCTTTACGTTCAGTGAAATCTGATTTACTCTCAGATAGAATTGGAATCTTCGTAGAACAATATATTTTCTCATCTCGTGTGATTTTTTCAGTTCCACTATTTATTGTGGTTGTATTTGGGTTGTTTCTGGAAAATAAAATGATAAAAGTCTTATCTGTTTTTTCCGTAAGCCATTTTATATTGTCATTTTTTATTTTTAAGAATGA
>CAIUKZ010000315.1 GCA_903899865.1 uncultured Bacteroidales bacterium
ATCTTCCGCAACATGGGTGCATCTACTGATTCGTCTTTGCTTCAAACCATCATTGTGGGATTGGTGAATCTGGTGTTTACCGTAGTAGCTATCATGACGGTGGATAAGTTTGGTCGTAAGCCATTGATGATTATCGGGTCGCTGGGCATGGCAGTGAGCATGATAGGGCTTGGTTTTACGTTTTATGTAGGCAATGTAGGCGTGTTGGCACTGGTATTTATGCTTACTTACACTGCAGCCTTTGCCATGAGTTGGGGACCTGTGTGCTGGGTTTTATTGGCAGAAATATTCCCTAACTCCATCCGTGGAGCCATGTCCATAGCGGTAGCCGCACAGTGGATAGCCAACTGGGTAGTATCACTCACCTTTCCTATGCTGAATGACAATGTGTATCTCACCACCCAATTCAACCATGGTTTTTCCTACTGGGTGTACGGGTTGATGGGGCTGCTCTCAGCATTATTCATGTGGAAAATGGTTCCCGAAACCAAAGGTAAAAAGCTAGAGGAAATGGAAAACATTTGGAAAAAGTAATCCTGATAGCATTTTCAAATTATCAATCGCCACTAAGTTGAATTATGACTTAGTGGCGATTGGTTTTATTATCGGGGAAGTTTGTATCTTTGCAAATGTTATTTTTACATCGAACTCACATGACAAGAGCCAATCAAGACCATGTGAGGCAATCAGGATTAAATTTTGTCTGTTCGTTTCATCTAGAATTTATTTATGTGCGGATTTAGTGGTTGGATAGTTGATAGTGCTATAGGAGCAAACCAAATTGTTCTCAGTTTGCAGGCTATAAAGCATCGTGGTCCTGATGATACACGCATAGTTTCGGGCGACGACGAACCTACTATGTTCAGTTGTAGTTTGTCAAATGCTTTTTCGTCTCAAAATTTCCCATCCATCCACAATCAAGCATCCAAAATTTGCTTCGGGTTTAATCGATTGTCCATTGTAGACCTCTCTGACAAAGCTATGCAGCCTTTTTATGACAATGATTCGAATCAATTATTCATGTTGAATGGCGAGATTTATAATTATGTTGAATTAAGAAAAACCTATTTATCCGATGTTGATTTTGTTTCAGCATCTGATTCCGAGGTGGCTTTTCAATTGTACAAAAAATTAGGTACCTCATTTGTTGAATTAATTAAAGGAATGTTTTCGATAGTGATATATGATTACAACAGCAGTAAATTAAAAGTTTGGCGTGATCGGCTGGGAATTAAGCCATTTTATTATACTTTAACTGATAATGGTTTGTTTTTTTCATCAGAGATGAAAGGCTTATTTGCCATTGATGGTATTGGAAAGGAATTGAACTACACTGGGTTGGCTTATTCTATGTATTTAGGAACCTGCCCTTCGCCTCTAACAATCTATAAAAATATACACTCTTTACAACCAGGTCATAACCTTCAATTTGACTCATCGACTCATGATATTGACGTTAAACCTTATTGGACTTTAAAATATGAACCATGTTATTCGTCCATAAGCTCTAACACATTTAATAATGACATCGAGAAAATTTGTGAATTGTATGCAACAGGCGACGTGGAAAAAGCAATTATGCTTAGTGGAGGCTTAGATAGTGGAACACTTACCTATTTCTATGGCAAATACAGCGATTCGATGCAAGCTGTTCATATTCATAATGATAACCCAAATTCCGAATTTGAGTTTGCACAAATAAATGCTCAACATGCAGGAGTTAAGATAAATAATTATAATATTCCACTTACATTTAGTTCGAATGAAATTGAGTTCTTGCTCAATTCAGAAGAAGAACCAAACATTTCCCCCGAACCAGCATTAGTGTTATGTGAAAAGATTAATGATTTGAATATTAAGGTTTTATATAATGCTTTGGGCCCCGACGAACTTTTTGGTGGATATGCTTATTATCAAATCATGAGTAAATATTCAAGATGGCGACTTTTGTTAATGCTTCCATTATGTATTTTTCCTAAGAAGCATCAACATAAAATCAAAGAAATACAAGAGCATGGTTTAGACGCTTTTCCATTTATTGCTCGTCAGATATTTACGTGGAATGAAGTTAAGAAGTTTTTAATTGATAACAATCAATCCATACCAACGCATCCAATAGCCTATATTCAAAGTCAGATTCAACAAGCTTATCCGCAATTTAGCAATTTACCATTGCTCAAAAAAGCGTCGTACTATGACATTTTTTATTACATAAGTTCGCATCATACCTTTCGGTGCGATCAACCATCGATGCTTTTTAGTGTAGAAATGCGTTTCCCTTTTTTGGAGCATACTTTCATTGAAAAGTATTTCAATCAGGCAGATACATTTAATGAAATAAATAAGAGCTTGAAACCTGTGTTTAGAAATTATATCAAGCCGCTACTTTCACCAGATGTTTTAGCAATGAAAAAGCAAGGGTTTGGAGTTGACATTGCACAGCTGTTTCCTTCGACCAAACACAAGCATGCAGACAAGCAATGGTATCTGATGATGTTGAAAAGAATAACGGAAAATATAAAGTGAATTTGTGTTTTTTAGTGTAGTTAGTCGTCCCTTATAAATATAATTTTAGAGTGTTGAACTATTAATAGCAGGTGAAAATTTAGCCAAGAAATGGCTTTTCTTATCCAACTCTAAAACATTGAATCCTATCACCCATTTTGAAATAATCAATCGCCACTAAGTACGAATTATGACTTAGTGGCGATTGGTTTTTATTGTGATGCTGACCCTCTCTGCTCACGCAGGACTAGACACAAATTTCGTCATCGCGTCTTGCTTCCACTCTGTCGGAGAGGGCAGGGGAGAGGCCCTTACTGCTCATTTCTATAATACATCTGTACGTAATTGACCACATCTTTGTAGATTGGTGTGGTGAAGCCCACAAACATATCTTGTGGTGATGGTGGTATCATGCTGGGATTGATGCCAAGGTGCTTCCTTTTGTGACTAGGCAGAGCTCTGTCGTCACCGTTGTAAGTTGCCCAATGGATGGCCCACACATAAGTGCCAGGAAACTTTCTGTCTTCAAGTACACCGTTGTTTTGGGTGTTGATGATTGTTAGGTCAAGCACTCCATTGGATATTAACTCGCGGGTGTTGGTGGTTAGTTTGCCAGTCACGGTGTTGTAGGAGTTATATGTTTTCCCATCAACCTTTACTGTGCCCACCACCACGCTGTCTTTTTTGAAATCCTCTACTTTGGTTGACTCTCTTATATTGCCAAGGGTAAACTGTTCGAAGTCAAGTCGGATGGTTTGATGAGGATTGCGCATGTTTTCCTGATTGGCTTCATCGTAGGTGTAAAAGCGCACAAATTTTCCCACAGTGGCTCTTTTCATATCTCCCAGCAGGTTGTTGTAGAAAAAATCGGCATTGTATTGAAGGTTTCTGCTGGTGATGGGGCGTTCTACTATCACGCGCAAGGTGCCTGCATACCTTGCCTCTGCCATTTTGTTCAGCACGTCTTTGTATCCACGCACATAGTTGTTGCAGTTGTTAAACAGTCTGAATGCATTTCTGGCTTCATACATATTTCCTGTGGACAATGCCCTGCTACCAAGGGTGTACGCCCTATCGGCTGCATTTTGCTTGGCTGTGGTGAGTTCATTGATGTATTCTGCTGGATGAGGTATAATCTCCAGTGCTCTAGGACAATGGTAGATAGCGTTGGCCAATGCATTCAAATTTTCATACTGACCTACCTGAATGTCATACTTATCCGGTTCGTCACCCATGATGGTGTTTTCAATGGTTCGCAATGAATTTTGTTTTGCCAACGGGTATGCATTTGTCAGCACATAAATCGCTTTTTTATTATTCGGTGAAGACTTTAGCTTATCGATTGCTTCATAGCATGCTTTGTAGTAATCGCCGTGTTTGAAAGCGTTCATGCCTGTGGAGCAGGAACTTGCCAAGACCACTATGATACTCAGCAATAGAATCAGTTTAAGTTTTCCCATATAATTTTCAGTTTAAATGATTGGAACTACATAATTTTATGTGTATCTCATGATATTTACATTCTTTCTGGAACATCTATTCCCAGCAGTTTCATTCCGTTTTGGATGGTGTTGCCCACGGTTTCGGATAACACTAACCTGAGTTTTTTACAGTCCTCATTTTCTTCTTTGAGAATGGAAAAATCATGATAAAATTGATTGTATTCTTTTACCAATTCATACATGTAATTGGCTATCAGTGCAGGACTAAACTCGTCTCCTGCTTGTTTTACCACGTTGGGAAAATCACTTACCAATTGAATCAAATTACTTTCTTTTTCGGCAAGTTGTATGTTCTCGAATGTTATGGACGAATAATCCACTCCCATTTCATTTGCTTTTCTGAGTACCGATTTGATGCGAGCATGGGTGTATTGGATAAATGGTCCAGTGTTCCCATTGAAGTCAATTGATTCCTTGGGGTTGAAAGTCATGTTTTTGCGTGGGTCCACCTTCAAAATGAAATATTTTAATGCCCCAAGTCCTATCATTCTTGCTATTTCCTCTATTTCTTGTTCGGTGCAGTTGTCCAGCTTGCCTAGTTCCAATGAGGTTTCCTTGGCTGAATCTATCATTTCCTGCATCAGATCATCCGCATCTACCACTGTTCCCTCGCGACTTTTCATTTTCCCCTCTGGTAGTTCTACCATGCCATATGAAAAATGCACCAAATCTTTCCCCCAGCTAAATCCTAATTTGTCCAATAGCAATGCCAGTACCTGAAAATGATAGTTTTGCTCATTGCCTACAACGTACACCATTTTGCTTATTTGGTAATCGTCGTATCTAAGTTTGGCTGTGCCAATGTCTTGGGTCATGTACACAGAAGTGCCGTCGCCACGCAGCAGAAGCTTTTCGTCAAGCCCGTCTGGTGTGAGGTCTGCCCATACCGAGCGGTCTTCGCGCTGATAAAACACACCCTTAGCTAGTCCTTCCTCTACCTTGTTTTTGCCTTCGAGGTAGGTTTGAGATTCGTAGTATATTTTGTCAAAGTCCACGCCCAGTTTTTTATACGTCACCTCAAATCCTTCATACACCCATCCATTCATGGTTTGCCAGAGTTGGTACACTTCAGGGTCGTTGTTTTCCCACGCCAGTAGCATGTTTTGGGCTGCTAGAATCAATGGAGCTTTTTTCTTAGCCTCTTCTTCTGTGAGCCCTTTCTCCATTAGTTCTTTGATTTCTGCTTTGTAAGCTTTGTCAAACACCACGTAATACTTGCCCACCAGCTGATCACCCTTCATGCCTGTGCTTTGAGGTGTTTCTCCATTGCCAAACAATTTCCATGCCAGCATGGATTTGCAGATATGGATGCCTCGGTCATTCACTATATTCGTTTTGATGACATTCCATCCGTTGGCCTTTTGGATCTCGGCGATGCTGTATCCGAGCAGGTTGTTGCGGATATGCCCTAGGTGAAGAGGTTTGTTGGTGTTGGGCGAGGAGTATTCTATCATCATCACCTTGGCTTGTTCATCGGGTGTCATGATGCCAAACTGCGGTTGCTGATTGATTTCTAACAATAATTTAGTCCAATACTCAGCACTGATAGAAAGATTCAGAAAACCTTTGATGACATTGAATTTTGTAATGATAGGATTTTGAGATATCAAGAATGTACCTATCGCTTCACCTGTTTGTTCGGGTGATTTTCTGGATACTTTGGTGAATGGAAACGTGACAACGGTAACATCACCTTCAAATTCTTTTTTAGTCTTTTGGATTTGGATGCTTTTTAGTTCGGCTTCAGTTCCGAACAATTCTTTAATTGCTTTAGCTACTTCGGTTTGAATGGTGAGTTCTAAATTCATTGTGTTATGTGTGTTATGTTTCTTTCAGTTGCAAAGATACGATAATTTGAGGAAACGAAAAAGCTTGCTTTCCAATGGCTGAAAAGCAAGCTTCATCATGGTTTTGTCATCCCTAAAATTTCACTCCAAGTGAGATGATTAAGTTAGAAAGTGGAAGATTATCTATTGTTTCAGATTTTATTTTGGTTTGATACATGTCTTGAATCAAGCTGTATCTAGCGTCTAAGGTAAACATCAAAACATCTACACCAATGCCTGTTTCTAGTCCTACTTGTGATGATTTGACGTCTTTTTTGAAATCTGCTGCGGTCAATGCTCCTCCCGTTATGTTTTTGAAGTCCATGGATGAACCTGCATTGAATCTGAATTTTGGACCAGCATAAGCCCTGATATTGACCAGTTTTAAGTCGAGTATTTTATAACCGATCATAATCGGTATGTCAATGGTACTTAAAGTAATCAATTTGTCGTAAGTAACTGGCGTATTGCTAGTAATGTCTTGCATGGTGATGGCGTATTGTTTTTTTCCAATGTTGTAGAGTAGCTCTGGTTGGATGTAGATTCTTTTTACAGCAAATCGACCAAATCCACCGATATGAAAGTCAGTGTTCACTTCATTTTTTACACTGTTCAGGTCATATCCGCCAGTGGCTACAGAGCTGATGTTGGACATGTCAAGTGTGGAAGTGTAGCCAGCTTTTATGCCGAAATTCAATTGGGAAAAAGCTGCTGGAATGCCACTCAAGAGGAACGAAAGAATTATTAGGTTTTTCTTCATGGTAGTTTTTTGTTGAGTTTATTGTATTGCGTGAGATTTATTGTATTGCACTGGGATACACGTTTGTTTTTTCTTTTACCCAATTCGGGTTGTGTATTTTTATTCGAGTACTGTCAAATTTCAATTCGTTTTTCTTGGGTAAATCCAAGAAGTATTCTTCCTTGTTTTTGTTCGTTAGATTTCTACCTCTTAGCCAAATATTGAAATCCTTCAGTTGGAAATAGGTGATGCCATGAGCTATCGCCCAGTCTGCCCAGTCACTAACAGGCTCATTTACTTTTACTTTGTCTGTGCCAATGGCGGTATAGAAATCATTTTTTGAAAGTTGATATCCCCAAGCTGATGGATTTTCAAGAAACTGTTTCATAGCCAATATTCGAAATACATACCTACTTGTTTCTGCTGTGAGCAACATATCAAAAAACGTTCCAACTTTTTGTTTGTCTATCTCGCCCGATATTCTTCCCATGCCACCATTGTACGAAGCTGCCACGGTCAACCAATCGTTGTATTTCGTATAAGCACGTTTCAGATACTTGCATGCTGCCACCGTCGATTTCTCAAGGTGGTAGCGCTCGTCCACCTCGTCATTTACTTCCAGACCAAATTCCTGAGCTGTCTTGGGCATCAACTGCCAAAACCCAGCAGCTTGTACAGGAGATAATGCTCTAGGGTCTAAATTGCTCTCCACCACGGCCAAATACTTAAAATCATCAGGAACACCATTGGCTTTTAAAATCGGTTCAATGATAGGAAAATATTTATTTGCACGTTTGATAATTAGAAGACTGGATGAATGACTGTATCCAATATTCATTTGCTCCCTGTCATACCGCTCTCTTAAGTCATACCTATCCAAAACAACTTCTTGTCCTCCAAAGTTCACTTTATCAGGAATGGAGAATGTACTGATGTTATCCACCGAATACACCTTGCAGCCGGTCCACATTACGCAAACCAATAGTGTTAATTTTATTACCTTCATGTGTTTGTAATTTAAGCCTTCGCATGCCCCTCTCCCGTTCATGACGGGATAAACTGCAGAGAGGATGTGAAGTTAGTATTGTTTAAATAAGCCCTTGCGTGTCCAAAATTTCTATTATGGTAAGGGGTATTCCAATGCACAAAGATACAGTTAGTGTCCTAATTAATGACTCTATTTTCCTAAAAAAGCAAACTAATCCTTATTTTTCTCTATCTCTATTTCAAAAATATCTATCTTTGTCTAAGCTCATTGGAGCCAACAGACTGTTCATCTTAGCATAATAAAGCATTGTCAATGAAACGAGCAATATTTCCAGGCACTTTTGATCCATTCACAGTGGGACATTATTCCATTGTAGAGCGAGGATTGTGTATATTTGATGAAATCATCATTGGTGTGGGTATCAATAAGTCCAAAAACACCTTGTTTTCTTTAGAAAAAAGAATCGATATTATTAATCAATCGTTTGTTGATGAACCTCGTGTAAAAGTAGCATCCTATCTCAGTCTTACTGTCGATTTTGCTCTATCGGTGCAGGCCGATTTTGTATTGCGCGGTTTGCGTTCAGTGGGTGATTTTGAGTACGAGCGATCCATAGCCGATGCCAATAAAAAACTTACAGGCATTGAGACAGTTATATTGCTCACAGAGTCCAAACATTCCTTTATATCCTCTACAGTGACGCGTGAATTGTATTCTTTTGGCAAGGATATTACAGGTTTTCTCGCCCCCAATGTAAAACTTTAAAACACGATTTTTATAAATGACAGCATCCTTCATTAAAAAAGCTATCTTTCTAACTATAAGCCTTACAACTTTTTGCAGTTCGGCTTTTTCAGATAATGTCACCAATCCCAAAAGCTTTCAAATAACCAAAAATCTTTCTATTTTCAATGCCGTAGTCCGAGAATTGGATATGCATTATGTAGATACGATTGATTATGACAAGTTTTTTAAAAAGACGATTGATGGGATGCTCGATAAATTAGATCCCTATACCGATTATTACACCGAAGACGATACCGAACAGTTGACCTTTATGACCAAAGGCGAATATGTAGGCATCGGCGCTGTGATTGTCAAGAAGGGGAAAAACATCATGATTGCAGACCTTTACGAAGGAAAACCTGCCCATAAAGCTGATATGAGAGTGGGTGATGTAATTCTTGAAGTAGATGGCAAAAGAGTCGTTGGTCAGAGCTCGGAGGATGTTAGTGCGCTGCTTAAAGGTCAGAAAAATTCCACAATCAAAATTAAACTCCAACGTGATGATAAATTGCTAACGAAGGAATTCCTACGTGAAAAAATTCACCTCAATCCAGTAGAGTATTCCTCTGTTTTAGCACCTGGTGTGGGCTACATTAAACTAGGTGAGTTTACCGAGCAGTCTGCACAAGAGTTTAAATCAGTAGTTTCAGAGATGGAAAAAACTGGCGGCATACATTCACTCATTATTGACGTAAGAAACAATGGCGGGGGATTGGTAGATGAGGCGGTCAAGATTCTCGGCTATTTTCTCCCAAAAGGTACACTAGTAGCATATACCAAAGGGAAAAACAAACAATCAGATCGATCCTATAAAACACCTTTGGAACCACAGTTTCCCAATATGAAATTGACAGTGCTTACCAATCGCCTTTCTGCCTCGGCATCAGAGATATTGGCTGGTGCTATTCAGGATCTTGACCGCGGGGTGGTGGTAGGTGAGCGAACTTATGGCAAAGGACTCGTGCAAAGTGTTTATCCAGTTTATTTCAATGGAAATGTGAAAGTTACCATTGCGAAGTACTACATCCCTACAGGGCGATGCATACAAGCCATTGACTATAGCCACAGAAATGAAGATGGAAGCGTGGGACGCATTCCTGATAGTCTTACTACAGTTTTCAAAACTACTAATGGCAGAAGTGTTCGTGATGGAGGCGGCATTCTACCAGACACACTCACTACCAATGATAAAAAATGGAACATAGCTCATTACATCTACATGCAAAACTTGTATTTTGATTTTGTAAATCAATATGTAAAAAAGCATCCTTCACTGCCTAATCCTCAAGAGTTCGTACTCAATGATCAAGATTTTTATGATTTCAAAGAATTTTTATTAAAACAGAAGTTCTCCTATACGTCACAGTCAGAGAAAGCATTTGATGAATTAGTAGAAGTGGCTAGTCTAGAGGGGTATGACAAAAGTGCTGCTGCTGAAATTGAAGCATTAAAATTGAAACTCAAGCCAAATATTGAAAAAAACATAGAGGATAATGCTACTAAAATTAAAGAGTATTTGTGCATTGAAATCATTAAGCGATATTATTTTCAAAAAGGTGTTATTCAGTATTATATGGATAAGGATGAAGATGTGAAAGTGGCACTGTCACTACTCAAAAACGAGAGCAAAATGAAAGAAATGCTATTTATTAAGTAGTTTTTTTGAATTCAATAAGTTAAAATCGAAAAGATATCGTATTTTTGCGACAATTATAATAACCAGAATCAATACTTCAATGACCAGATTTTTACTAATTTTACTCATTCACATGTTAGGCGATTTCTTTTTTCAAGGTGATAACATGATTTGGCTTAAATATTTCAGACTCAAAAGTTTGTTTGGTCATTCGTTTATTTACTTTATCTGTTTGTTGTTGTTTAGCCCGTTGTTGCTTCAAATCCCATTTTGGTATTGCCTTCTTTTTGCTGTTGTGAATGGATTGTTGCACCTCGGTGTAGATTATTATACCGGAATTTTACGTAAAAAGTATTGGGAAAAAGACGAAACGATGTATGCCACCATCATGGGGATAGACCAAGTGGCGCATATCGCTTGTTTGGTAATCAGTTTCTTAATGATTGTGCCTGATGGTTTTCATTACATATCACCTTATTATGAATTGTTACCTTATTAATTTGATTATTAATTTATAATGATATACAAAAGAGTGTTGAACATACACTCTTTTTTTTGTGTTTGTGATGAATATGAATATAACTTGGCGTATTAGTAGCTTGCTAAAGCATATTTCTAAATCAAGAAATACCTATGGATTTGGAGTGCATTCTCCTTTTCTGTTTCATTTTACAAAATTTATTCTCAACGAAAAGCATCGGTTTTATGTCTTTCGCAACATAGAGCAACTGAGGTCTACTTTGAAAAATGATCATCGCACCATTTCATCAGTTGACTTTGGCACAGGGAAGACACCTGTTCGAAAAGTCTCGACCATAGCCCGAACCTCCCTCTCTTCGCCTAAGAAACTCAGGCTTCTCTATCGAATTATTAATGCCTATAAGTGTAAGAATATTCTCGAATTGGGAACGTCCTTAGGAGTCTCTACGGCTTATTTGGCAACCCCTACTCATCAGTTGCGTTGTGTTTCTATCGAAGGGAATAAGCAACTTGCTTCCATAGCAGTTGATAATTTGTCAATCCTAGGAGTGAACAATGTATCAGTCATTGATGAGAATATCGATTTGTGTCTAGATGATGTCATCGGCACCTTTGAAACACTTGATTTTGTGTTTATCGACGCCAATCATCGAAGCATTCCGCTCAACAATTATTTCGAAAAATGCATTAGGAATATCAATGAACATTCTGTTATTGTAGTTGACGACATTCATTGGTCAAAGGATATGTACAAGGCTTGGAATCAGATACAAGCACATCCTGCCGTAACTTCTACTATCAGCACTTATCATTTCGGCATTGTGTTTTTTAATACCCATTTAACCAAAAAACATTATCACATGATGTTCTAAATCATAGTTAAAGGTGAAAGTATTACCATTACAATTTTATAAAATAACAATTGGTATAGGCGCTTAGACCGCCCTTTTTGTGACAAGAATATTCAAAGAGCAACTCCGAAGGAGTTAAATGTAAATAACCTCCAGTAAACTTGCGCAACTGGGGGATACGAATATCTGAGCATCAACAACCCCGAAGTGGGTTGAACAACAATGTAATAACAACATTCAACCCACTTCGGGGTTGTGTATCTGAG
>CAIUKZ010000316.1 GCA_903899865.1 uncultured Bacteroidales bacterium
GCCAAATGAATTTATAAACATAAATAACAGTGACGGGATGAAAATCCGATAGCCGCCAATTTTAAGCCCCGATTACAGAAATGTAGTCGGGGCTTTTTCTGTGAATAAAGATTCTCAATGATGTCGTTGCTTCAAACAAATAGTATCAATGAGACGAAGTCGAAATTGGACAATATTGTTTGTGCAAACGGTATTATTTCTTTCTCTCGTAAGTATATTGTGGTTGACCATTAGCACCCATAAATACTACTCTGATGCTATCGGCATGGAATGAAACGATGGAATATCCTGGTACAGATGCACTGAATATTGATTGTTCGTTTTTACTTGCAGGTCTAGTTGCACCACCTGTTCCTGTTACCATGTACTCAGTGTTTTTGCCTTTTTCATGTAAGTGTTGCATGTCATGGTCGTGGCCACTAAAATAAAACTGCACATTGTATTTGTCAAGTATTGGTTTAATGCGTTGTATCATTTCCATGGAGCTACCGTGTTTTTCACTTGCTGAAAAGATGGGGTGGTGACCAAATACAATTTTCCATTGCTCTTTTGAATTAGCCAATGTTTCGTTTAGCCATTTTATTTGTTTTGTAGAATCTTGTTTTGCAATATCAGGATAGTCATTGTTATAGTAATTACTCAATAGGGGTGGCGTGTCTAAAAACATAAAACGTGCTGAAATAGTATCATTGATTTTTTTTGTAAATGAATAATAGCGCTCTTCAAATCTCCATCTGCGACTTATTTTTGAGTAGTCAAGTTGAGCTTGAGTGTTTCCCTTGTAATCATGATTGCCCAATACAGGATACCAATCTACATGTAGGGAGTTTTTGGTATAGATGTTTTCAAAATTCTTCAACCACAATGGGTCTTGTGTAGATGCAACTCCATTTATTTGAAAATTGTCTCCACAAGATACTATAAATTTTGGTCCTGTGCTGTCTGCCTGTACGCCCATTTGGTTGGCTACTTGCTGTTGATAGTTTTGTCCGTTCCATCCCCAGTCGCTAACGATGAAAAAGTTTAGTCCTTTTTTGTACTTCTTTAAAGGATATGCCTTTGCTTCTTGTTCTGTATTGGACTTGTAGTCATATACAGGTGCTGTGGCTGATGTTAGCAACACAATAGATGCAAAAGCCACAAGTATGAGTTTTGTTAGTTTCATTAGTTTTGTTTTACTTGATTAATTTGATAATAAAATAAGAGTAACACTCAAAGCTGAATGTTACCCTTATAATTATAGTTAAAAGTTGATGATTATCGTTTGATAAAAGTCTTTGAGTTTTGACTGTTGTCAGAATAGATGATTGATAGGGTGTAAACTCCAGCATTCAAATGAGCCACAGGTACTGTCAAAGATGTTGAATTGTAGTCGATTAACTGATCAATTACCTTCACTCCAGTTTCATTATAAACAACCAATGACTTAGCAGAATTGTTCGAGTCAAGTGTAATGTTTAGTGTTGTTGATACTGGATTTGGGAAGATTCCAAATTGGTTCGTTTTAAGGTCGTTAACTCCTACTGTTGATACTGCGAAAGCTCCCACTGTAGTAGATGGGGCAGGTGAAAGGTATTCTACGCCTTGGATAGTTATCCCACTTCCTGCAGTTCCAAAGTTACGAGTAATAGCTGTGGTACCTTTATTGATTAATGGTGAACCAGATTTTGGGTGAAAGTCCCATGACATATCAAACTTCGAATTCAATGTGTCGGTGCTCAATGGGTAGTTTACTAGCATTGGGTCATTAGCTCCAGCAGTTGTACCATAAACGTCGTTTGCTCCGTGTGCCAATAATCCTGGAGTTGGCGTGTTGAAGTTATTAACTGTGTTTTGTGTGTTGCCATAGTA
>CAIUKZ010000317.1 GCA_903899865.1 uncultured Bacteroidales bacterium
GGTGGTTATTCTCCTTTGCTCAGGTGATACTTATTTTGGTTTGTCTATAGGTGGATTATATTCATATTTCCTGTACCTTTGTTTTTAGTACAATACATTCAATTAGTTAAGCTGTTATTTAAGTTGCGGTTTGAAAAATAGAGTCTTTTGTAATTAAACATATTGTGTTAAATGTTCACTAAGTCCATTAACTTTGCACCCCTCAAAAAATCTCCGCCAGTTGGCGGAGATTTAGGGGGCTGCTTTTAATCTTCACCCATGCATACTACCCCCGAAAAGCTAGAACAATTTGAGCGACTGCTTGCTATCATGTCCGAACTGCGTGCCAAATGCCCGTGGGACAAAGAACAAACTTTTGAAAGTCTCCGTACGCTTACCATCGAAGAGACATACGAACTGGCAGATGCCATCATGAAGGAAGACAAAACCGAAATTCGCAAGGAGTTGGGCGACGTATTGCTTCACATCGTGTTTTACTCCGAAATAGGCAGTGAGACTAATGACTTTGACATCTACGACGTGTGCAAGGGTTTGTGCGAAAAATTAATCTACCGTCATCCACATATTTTTGCCGATACCCAAGCCGAAAACAGCGAAGCCGTGATGCAAAATTGGGAACAGCTCAAACTGAAAGAAAAAGGAGGTAACAAAACCGTACTTTCGGGCGTGCCACGCTCACTACCCGCACTCATCAAGGCCCATCGGATCCAAGACAAAGCCCGTAGTGTGGGCTTCGACTGGGACCAACGCGAGCAAGTATGGGAAAAAGTGCAAGAAGAAATCCATGAGCTGAAAGTGGAAATAGCCGCCATGGACAAAGACAAGATGGAAGCCGAATTTGGCGACCTATTTTTTAGCCTTGTCAATGCCGCACGCCTCTACGACATCAACCCCGAAAATGCGTTGGAGCGCACCAACCAGAAGTTTATCCAGCGCTTCAACTACCTCGAATCCAAAACCATCACACAGGGCAAAAACCTCAAAGATATGTCGCTTGCCGAAATGGATGTGCTGTGGGAAGAAGCGAAAAGTATCCGCTAACTACCCCGAAAATTTGATGATGATGAGATGAAACGAGCACGACAAATTAACTTTGACACACAAGGAGATGTTTATGTGCGAGTTCCATCTGACAACTAAAAAACAATTATAAACAGATGAAATGTGTTTTTATTAAGTATGATTAATAAAACTACAAATAATTTCAATTTTATGAAGTATGATTAATAAATGTATTATATTTGCATCGTTTATTAAATATGATTCATAAATGGAATTAATCAATAGAGCCATATACACAGAGCGGATACAGCCTTTTATCGGTAAGGATATTATCAAAGTACTTACAGGACAGCGTCGTGTGGGCAAGAGTTTTATCCTAAGGCAACTGAAAGACCAGATTTTGAATGACAATCCTCAGGCAAATGTGGTTTTTATCAATTTGGAGTTCGAGGAGTTTCGTCACCTACGTACTGATACTGATTTGTTTGCATACCTCGATGGTAAGTTTGACGACACTAAGGCTAACTACTTATTTATAGATGAAGTACAGGATGTGCAGGGTTTTGAGCACGTGTTGCGCAGCTTGCAAGCCAAGTCCACCTGCGATATTTTTATCACTGGCAGTAATGCCAAGATGCTTTCTAGTGAGCTGTCCACCTATTTGGCAGGCAGGTACATCGAGTTTCACATTCATAGTCTTAGCTATACCGAATTTTTAATTTTCCATAAGTTGGAAAATACCAACCAAAGTTTGATGCTTTATCTCACCTACGGTGGTTTGCCTTATCTTGCCCATTTGTCATTGACAGATGAATTGGCTTTTGAATATTTGCGAAATGTATATGCCACCATTCTGCTTCGCGATGTGGTGCAGCGGGAAAACATCCGAAATGTGGATTTTCTGGAAACGCTTCTTCACTATGCTGCCGATAATGTGGGAAGTTTGTTTTCGGCAAACAATATCAGCAAATACCTCAAATCGCAACGAACCGAAATTTCTACCAATCAAGTGATTACTTACCTGAGAGCATTGTCCAATGCCTACATTATCAACAAAGTAAGCCGGATTGAAATTGCAGGACTCAAGAAGTTTGAGATTGGAGAAAAGTATTTTTTTGAAGACATAGGACTGCGCAATTGTTATCAAGGATTTAATATGCAGCGCGATATTCATAAACTGATAGAAAATGCGGTTTTTCTTCATCTTCGGATGTTGCAATATGAGGTGTATGTGGGCAAGAATCACCAATCGGAAGTTGATTTTGTGGGGTTAAAACAAGGCTCAAAGGTTTATGTGCAAGCCACTTACCTCCTGAGTCAACCATCTACCGAAGACCGTGAGTTTGGCAACTTGGCAGCCATCAAAGACAATTACCCAAAATACGTGGTGAGCCTTGATGACTTCAATCGCCTTAGCCTGCACGAAGGCATCATTCACATTCACCTCCGTGAATTCTTGAGTTTAGAGAGTTTGTAAATTCATTTTAATAATACAATACGCTAATTATGAATAAACTAATCATCATTGGAAATGGATTTGACTTGGCGCATGGACTGCCAACGAGTTATAAGGATTTTATAGAATGGGAATTTAATCGGCTCTTTAACATAGATAAGGAAGGCTATCTAACCAATGATTTTTTTTATTTTTCAACTGAAAATAGTTCTCCATTAGATACAAATCAAATTTTGAGAGTTTATTATTCCTTTTGCAATCCTTCAAAAGGCATCATTCTCCTTGATGATAAATTTTCATTTCAGGAGATACAACAAAAACTCAGACAATATGATATTATTATAAAATTTAAGAACGACTTCTTTAAAAAGGTTTTTGATGAAATTAGTAAAAAAAAATGGGTTGATATTGAAAGGGAATATTTTCTGAATCTAATAGAAATTTTTAATAGTATTGATAAGCAATCTAGTATTGACAAAAACTCTTTGATGCAAGCTTTGAAAGGCTTAAATCGTAGTGTGGAGATAATAGCACAAGAATTAGTTTCTTATCTTAACAGTGACCAAATTGACATTGAAAATTTGAACTCATTTTATGCTTGGTTTGAAGATTTGTTCTTGAATGATGATGTAAGTTTACTAAGCAATAAAGAGGAACTTATCATTTTGAATTTCAATTACACTCTTACCATCAAAAAATCCCTTAACAATCAAAGATTCTCTGATAAATTCAGTATAAAGTTAATCAATATCCACGGAGAATTAGAAAATAATAAAAATCCAATTATTTTTGGGTATGGGGATGAAACAGATGAGTATTATCAGAAATTTGAAAAAATGAATGATAATGAATTTCTCAAGCACATGAAATCGTTTTCTTATCTCAAAACTTCAAACTATAGACGTTTATTTGAATTGTTAGAAAAAGGAGATTTTGAAGTACATGTAATGGGTCATTCGTTAGGAATCTCCGATAGACTGTTGTTTAATCATATTTTTGAGCACGATAATTTTCAGAAAGTGCAATTATACTACTATGAAAAGCCCGATGGAACAAATGATTATTACGAAAAAACTCAAGAACTTTCGCGCCATTTTAAAGATGATGCTAAGCACAAAATGCGCCTAAAAGTGGTGCCATTTAATGAATCTCAACCTTTACCACAGCTAAAATAGTAACATGTTATACCCTCTCAATTTTGAACAAAAGATAGCTTTTACCACCATCAGGCAGTTGCTGAAAGACAAGTGTGTGAGTTTACTCGGTGTGGAGAAAGTGGATGAAATAGAGTTTTCGGCCGATTACACTCAGGTCATGCGCCTGCTGAGTGAGACCGACGAGATGGTGCGTGTGCTTTCCACTGAGAGTGACGAACTGCCCATCGGCGATTTTCACGACATTCGCCAGTCATTGAGTCGTGTTCGCGTGGAGGGTTTGTTTCTGGATGAGCTGGAGGTGTTTCATCTTCGCAGAGCCATAGAGGCTGTGAGAAACCTGGTGAATTACTTGGGCAAGCTGGATGCGGAAGTCTATCCTCATCTGGTGGTGATGATAGCTGAGGTGGTCAGTTTCAATGACATCATTCGTGAAATAGATTCGATTCTCAATAAATTTGGCAAAATTAAGGACAATGCCTCTGTGGAGTTGGCTCGTATCCGCAGAGAAATGATACAGGTGCAAAGTGGCATTTCCAAAACGCTGCAATCCATTCTCCGTCAGGCGCAGACCGATGGCTATGTGGAAAAAGACGTAGCTCCCACTATGCGCGATGGCAGATTGGTGATTCCTGTTTCGCCTGCATTCAAACGTAAAGTTAGCGGAATAGTGCACGATGAGTCGGCTTCGGGGAAAACCGTGTTCATAGAACCAGCACAGGTGGTTGAGGTCAATAATCGCTTGCGCGAACTGGAAGCCGAAGAACGACGCGAGGTGATACGCATTTTGGTGGAGTTTACCAACTTTGTACGCCCACATTCGGAAGACATTGTAGCGTCGCAATATTTTTTAGGGGAAATAGATTTCCTTCGCGCCAAAGCTCTTTTTGCACTGGATATCAATGCCATCAAACCTCGACTGGATGATGTGTGCCAGCTGGAGTGGACCAAAGCCATTCATCCATTGCTGTTTCTTTCGCTACGCAAGCAAGGCAAGGACATTGTGCCGCTGGACATTGTGCTGAATGAGAAGCAACGCATTTTGTTGATATCGGGTCCCAACGCAGGTGGTAAGTCGGTCTGTCTCAAGACCGTGGTGCTGCTTCAGTACATGATGCAGTGCGGACTCCTGATACCGCTGCACGACAGCAGCCGCGCAGGGATTTTTGAACGA
>CAIUKZ010000318.1 GCA_903899865.1 uncultured Bacteroidales bacterium
ATCAGGAACACGCTTATATCCAGTAACTAAAAGCATATCAAAACAAATCATCCCTGTGTATGACAAACCGATGGTTTATTATCCACTTTCTGTTCTGATGTTGGCTGGAATAACAGAGATATTAATCATTTCAACTCCTCAAGATTTGCCATTTTTTAAAAACCTATTGGGTAATGGTGAAGATTTAGGTATTAAACTAGAATACGCCGTACAACCTTCACCCGATGGATTGGCACAAGCCTTTATAATTGGTGAAGACTTTATTGGCAAGGACAGTGTATGTATGATTTTGGGTGATAATATCTTCTACGGATTTGATTTCTCCAGAACATTACGTGAAGCATCCAAATTAGAAGATGGTGCAATGGTATTTGGATATTACGTGAATGATCCAGAAAGATACGGTGTCGCTGAGTTTGATGAAAATGGAAAAGTATTGAGTCTAGAGGAAAAACCTGCTGTTCCAAAATCTAATTATGCAGTAACAGGTCTTTATTTCTACAGCAATGACGTGATTGAAAAATCCAAAAACCTTAAACCTTCAAAACGTGGCGAACTGGAAATAACCGATTTGAATCGATTATACTTAGAAGAAGGTAGATTGAGCCTGAAAATGATGGGACGTGGCATGGCATGGCTAGACACTGGCACGCATGACAGTCTCTTGGAAGCATCTAATTTCATCTCCACCATCGAAAACCGACAAGGTTTGAAAGTGGCATGTTTGGAAGAAATAGCATTCCGGTCAGGCTATATCACCAAAGAAAAATTACTACAACTGGCTGAACCTTTGAAGAAAAACAATTACGGTCAGTATCTTATCAAAATAGCAAATGAAAAGTAAAATAAGTATCAATGGAAATTATAAAAACCCCTATTGAAGGACTATTAATCATTCAACCCCGTGTATTTGGCGATTCTCGTGGTTACTTCTACGAATCATATAGCGCCAAACAATACAAGGAAAATGGCATCAACATAGATTTTTGTCAGGACAATTTATCTAAATCAAGCTATGGTGTGTTGCGGGGACTACATTTTCAACTATACCCACATAGTCAAACCAAACTCGTATCCGCTGTTCAAGGCACAGTATGGGATGTGGCTGTTGATTTGAGAGCCTCCTCTCCTACCTTTGGACAATGGTACGGCATAGAACTTTCAGAAGAAAACCATACTCAATTTCTTGTACCTCAAGGGTTTGCTCACGGGTTCTCTGTTCTTTCTGAAACAGCTATTTTCTCTTACAAATGTGACGATTTCTATAATCCATCACTAGAAGGGGGCATTGCGTACGATGATCCAGCGCTAAATATTGACTGGAAAATTCCTGCTGACAAAGCCATCATTTCAGAAAAAGACACGAAACACCCTTTGCTAAAGGATGCGAAATTAAATTTCTGATAAATATACAAGCCCTCCACCGAAAGGACAGAACTGATAGCAATTTACAACACAACACATTCTCCTCATAAGGAGAAAGAAAACTAAAGTCGAATATGAACATACTCATCACAGGAAGCAATGGACAGTTAGGAAATGAAATGCAAATCAGTGCAAAAAACTTTCCAAATCACCATTTCATTTATACTGACGTAGCCGAATTGGATATTTGTGACAAAGAGGCATTGAATG
>CAIUKZ010000319.1 GCA_903899865.1 uncultured Bacteroidales bacterium
CCGCTTTCCTTATTCTCATCCCTGCGCTTCTAAACTTTAAAACCGCCGTTCCGAAAGGGAGTGCAAAGGTAATACAAGTTTTTAAACTACCAAACTTTTACCTAAACTTTTTTCAATTTGCTTTTCTTATACTCAATCGTCAACTTTCAATCTTCAATCTTCAATCTTCATTTGTATAAGGCTTCTCTCTCAAAGCGGGTGCAAAAGTACTAGCTTTACTAATACAAACCAAATGTTTTCACATAAATCTTTTGTACAAAATTCAACCAAAATGCATAAACAGCTAGTAAAAAAGAACTTAGAGGATAAAATATTTTTAAAGAAATGTGAGAAAGTATTCCGCCAATCATCAAAAGAACTGCTATTCACCCAAAAAGACAGATAAAACATTCCAAAGAACTATTTGTTATAATTGTCAGTTTAGGGTTAAATACTTTACCTAGTCAATTGCATTGTACACTTCATTCATATATACAATGCAGATTTATGTTGCATGAATTACTGAACATTCACCTCTAAACATGACAAAGTATGAGTTTTGACGAAAAAAAAGGTATGTATTTTCCTTCGGAAGACATTATTAATCAATCAAACGTAAAGGAATACGAAAAGCTTTACAAGTATTCAATTGAAAACCGAGAACAGTTCTGGGCCGAACAAGCGGAACATCTGGATTGGTTCAAGAAATGGGATAAGGTTGTAGATGAAAGTGACAAACCGTTTTATAAATGGTTTCAAGGAGGTAAAATAAATATTGTTCAAAATGCTGTAGACCGACATCTAACCACTGCCAACCGCAATAAACTTGCTATTATCTGGGAAGGCGAAAATGGCGATATAAGAACTTACTCCTATCATGCATTGAACAGGGAAATTTCAAAATTTGCTAACATCCTTAAAAGTATGGGTGTAAAAAAGGGCGATATTGTGACTATATATATGCCTCAAATCCCCGAACAAGTTTTTGCAATGCTGGCGTGTGCCAAAATTGGTGCTGTGCACAGTGTGGTTTATGGAGGATTCAGCCACGAGGCATTGTCCGAAAGAATCAAAGATGCTGAGAGTAGAGTGGTGATAACAGCCGATGGTGGTTTTAGGCGAGGCAAAATAGCCGATCTTAAAGCTATAGTAAACCAAGCCGTAGAACTAAGCCCCACTGTGGAGGTGGTAATCACCGTAAAACGGACTGGCCATGAAGTGTACATGGAAAACGACCGCGACTATTGGTACCACGATTTGGAAAACTTGCCCATCGCAAGTCCAATATGCGAAACGGAAGAAACGGATGCCAATGATATGCTATTCCTATTATATACGTCTGGCTCTACGGGCAAACCAAAAGGAATGATGCACAACCATGGTGGATACAGTGTATATACGGCTACCACCAACCGCATGGTGTTTGATATCAAACCCGAAGACCGTTACTGGTGCGCTGCAGACCCGGGCTGGATTACAGGTCATAGTTATTTGGTATATTCTCCACTTATCAATGGCGCTACTATATTTATGTATGAAGGTGCGCCCAACCATCCCTACCCAAACCGCTGGTGGAGAATGATAGAAAAATACGGCATTAATATTCTGTACACCTCTCCCACCGCCATCAGAGGACTTATGCGCTATGGCGACTCATGGGTGAAACGTCATGATTTAAGTTCGCTCCGACTACTAGGATCTGTGGGTGAGCCCATCAACCCTGAAGCTTGGAAATGGTATTATAAAGTGGTGGGGAATGAAAAATGCCCTATCATGGACACGTGGTGGCAAACTGAGACGGGTGGATTTATGATTTGTCCACTTCCTGTTATCCCACTTAAACCAGGTTCGGCTTCCAAACCATTCTTTGGCAATGAAATAGCCGTGGTGGATGACAATCATAATGACGTAAAACCAAATGAAGAAGGTACGCTCGTAATCAAAAATATCTGGCCTGGCCTGTCAGCGGGCATCTACAAAGACCGTCAGAAATTCATCGACACTTATTGGAAAAAATTTGAAAAAGAAGGTTGGTATCACCCTGGCGACTCTGCCAAAATAGACGAAGACGGTTATATATGGGTAATAGGCCGAAGTGATGATGTCATCAAAGTCAGTGGCTACCGACTGGGAACTGCTGAAATAGAAAGCGCATTGGTAAGTCACCCCATGGTGGTAGAAGCCGCAGCTATACCACTTCCGCATAAACTAAAGGGTAATGCCATACATGTGTTTGCCATACTCAAAGAGGGAGCTACTCCATCAAGAGAGCTAGAAAACGAGCTGAAAGATCATGTGGCAAAAGTAATGGGACCAATAGCCAAACCAGAAGAAATCATTTTCTCCGACTCACTCCCCAAAACTCGTAGCGGAAAAATCATGCGACGTGTACTCAAAGCAAGAGCGCAAGGACTTGACGAAGGTGATTTGTCAACAATGGAAGAATAAATACATTGATATATACTGTACAGCCTCAGGTGGAAGTTTCCACTTGGGGCTGTCTCTTTTAACAAGCCTGCTTCTATAAATAGCAGATTAGCACAACTAATATACTATTGTTTAAATTCAATACCCGAAAACTCAACATTACATTCTTTACCTGTGGGCGACTGGGCGCTGAAACCTATACTAATATTGTCCGCTTTGTGTAATCTAAATGTTCTGATGGGAAACCAACTCTTTCCATCGCTTGAATAATGAAATTCAAATGTGGAACCTTTGGCAGATCCTACTATTCTATAAAACACCTCATTACCGTCTATTATCATGGAGTTACAGTCGTCAGCTGTTTCATTACAAACCACGGATACAACCCTTGCTCGACCATCTAAATCCCTCTCAAAGCAATATTTAACAAAATGTTTTGCATCATTATAAACCAACAATACTCCAGCATCCCACTTTGATTTGAGATCAGGATTCACCTTTGAAGTTAAGACAAAACTTGAGTCTAGTCGAAACATTAGTCGCGGCGAGTTATTAATTTCGAACTTACCATCAGGCGAAATGAACAAATCCGTATGACTAGGCGCTTTTAACACAATGGAATTATGGCTTGTAACTCTGCAATCTGGACTTGGATTAGTCATATTTAGCGGGTAGGGAATATCATTAAGCTTGATTTCCTGTGCTAATACAGACGAAAAAGAAAAAACACTTAACAGAATTAATAATAGTGGGCACGAAAATTTCATAACTGTTTGAATTTATTTGAACCGAAACTAATCGAAAAAACTCTATTTATCTTAATGATTATCCGCAAAGCGACCTATTGTTTATTCCAACAGGGGCTTTGCCCCTCAACCCCACTTACTTTTTTGTCTTGACACAAAAAAGTAAGCAAAAAAGGTCAAGACTGTGCCCGCTTCACTCGAAAAACTAGCGCTCGGCAGGCTCA
>CAIUKZ010000320.1 GCA_903899865.1 uncultured Bacteroidales bacterium
ATTGATGTATTAATCATGGATGACATTCATGAGTTTGCGGGTAAGACAGCTACTCAAAATACGTTTTTTCATATTTTCAACCATTTGCATCAATCAGGCAAACAGTTGATTTTAACTTCTGACCGTTCACCTGTGGTGATGGCAGGATTGGAGCAACGATTGTTGACTCGTTTCAAGTGGGGTTTGTCCGCAGAAATTGAAAAGCCAAACTTTGAGTTGCGCAAAGCCATCTTGAAAAGCAAGATATATCGTGATGGTCTTGAAATCCCAGAGGATGTGGTCAATTTTATTGCCGAGCATGTGGTAGACAATGTGCGTGACTTGGAAGGTGTGTTGGTTTCTCTTTTGGCGCATTCTACGCTTGCTGACATTCAGATAGATGTAGAGCTGGCGGAGAAAGTGATAAGTCGAATTGTCAGTATCACAAAAAGAGTAAATACTGTGGAGAAAATTCGTGACGTAGTTTGCGAATACTACAACCTATCAGTAGATGCTATTTCCACTAAAAGCCGTAAGCGTGAAGTGGTGCAAGCCCGTCAAATAGCAATGTACTTGTCTAAGCAGTTGACCAAAAACTCACTGGCCTCAATAGGTTTTGCTATCGGACAACGTGACCACGCCACCGTGTTACACGCATGCAAAATAGTGAATGATCAAATGGATATTGATAAAAATTTCAGAAACAGCGTAAAGGAAATTGAAGAGCTCCTCAAAAAGTGATTTTAATTATCCAAATATCCCTTAGCCACTCGATGAAGTGGCTTTTTTTTATCTAATATCTTTTGATAAAATTCGAGTTAGAATAATTTTTTTTTGTATTTTTACATTCAAATAAAAATTGATGAGCATGGTATTTAAATTCACCTTACTATCCGACGAGGTAGATGATTTTGCAAGAGTAATAACAATCGATTCAGAAGCTAAATTTTTAGATCTAAATAATGCCATTCTTGAATCTGTGGGCTTTGATAATTCGCAGATGACTTCTTTCTTTATGTGTTCAGACAACTGGGAGAAAGGTCAAGAAGTTACTTTGGTTGAAATGGAGTCTGGATCAGAATATGACAACTTAGTGATGGCTGATATAAGCCTTGATGAATTGCTGGTTGATGAAAAGCAAAAAATGCTTTTTATATTTGATGTCTTTTCTGAAAGAGCATTTTTTATCGAACTGTCAGAAATCATTACTGGAAAAAGTTTGGACAAACCCAAATGTATCACACGGTCAGGTGATGCTCCCGTACAGCTGATGGGCGAAAATGTTCTCGATGCTTTGACTGCTCCTAAAACCGTGGTAGGTGCTGATTTCTATGGCGATGAAGAATTTGAGTTGGACGAACTGGACGAAGAAGGCTTTGGGGAAATGAATTTTGATGACAGCAGTTTGTTTTCAGAAGATCCGAAGTTTTGATACGGAAAACTAATAAGAATATCAAATTGGACAGGGAATAACATTGGTTTATTTTCTGTCTTTTTGTTTAAAATGAGAAATGCAAAGCAAACCAATATTATTCGTTATTCTAGGTCCTACTGGGGTGGGTAAAACCAATATTAGCTTAAAGTTGGCTGAATTGCTCGGTTGTCCGATTATTTCATCAGATTCTAGGCAGTTTTATAGTGAGTTAAAGATAGGGACTGCAGCTCCGACTGACCTTGAATTGGATCGGGTGAAGCACTTTTTTATTGGCTCTCATTCCATTCATGACGAGTACAATGCTGGTCAATACGAACAAGATGTGATGCAACTCACTGCCAACCTATTTACTCAAGGGAATGCTGCTTTGCTAGTAGGAGGGTCAATGATGTATATCGATGCTGTGTGTAATGGGATGGATGATATTCCTTCTGTTCCGGTTGAGGTTCGCGATGGTTGGTTGAAAGTGTTTGATGAAAATGGATTGGAATATATTCAGCATCAATTAATGGGATTGGATCCTGTTCATTATGAACAAGTGGATCTGAAAAACCCAAAACGAATTCTACATGCACTCGAAATCTGTAGCGTA
>CAIUKZ010000321.1 GCA_903899865.1 uncultured Bacteroidales bacterium
AAACGAGTCCCCTAGTGGGAATGATACCGACGCGCAGAGCGACGGCAAAATCGAGGACGACGACGCGAGCGAAAGCAGCAGGTCCGCCTCGAATTATCATGTTGAGATCCCTCTCAAAAAGAGGTCGGATGATGTGGGTCACAAGTCCCCAACTGTAAAAAAGAGAAAAGCACTTGTGGAGCCGAATTTGGGACTGAAAAAGATCCCCAAGAAGATTAGTTCTTCGAAATTGGGAGGGCGCGTTTTGGACGGTGTCTTTGAAAATGACGTCAGCGACGACAACGACGAAGAGCGTCTGCCTGTCAACCCAAAGAAAAAAAAGTGTCCGTCCGTCCCCAAAAAGAAAAGTCTGTCCGACGACGCGTTCGGATTCAATAATTGACGGTCCGCGCCAGTGGAACTAGGAAATCGTACTGCGAACTGTACTGACTTAGAAAGTGTACTGTACAAAACTGAATCGAGTTGTATTGAAAATCGTACTGAATTAGAAAATTGTACTGAATCGAAAATTGAATTAAGTTCAAAAAAGTCTAAGATTAAGAAATCAGACATTATCTACAACACTAAGTCTATCTCCTCTTCTACTGGGAACGCACCCAATCAATCTAATACTCATTGTTACTTGACTGAAGAAGTCTATGCTAACTCAATAAAAATTCCTCAGAGTAGGAATTTAACACCAGTAACCATCATGGTAGTAGGTACCATTGGTACAATCAAATCTAGAAGATTATTAAAAGTCTTATTAGACTCTGGTTAAACTGCAACTTTGATTAACAAAAGATGTTTACCAAGGAAATGTCAACCATGTAAAACATCCCAAAATAGGATGGTGAACACACTTGCAGGTTCTTACCAATCATCTGCAATGGTAGTGATGCGTAATCTAAGATTACCTGAGCTTGATAAACATAGAAATATTGAGCAGCATAAAGCCCTCATGTTTGAATCAGACAATTGCAAATATGATGTCATATTAGGTGCTGACTTCTTAACCAAGACTGGTATTGATGTCAAATACAGCACTAACACCATAGAGTGGTTCGACAATGAAATACCACTTAGAGATCCACACCTTTTAAAGGATAAGGACTTTAATGCTATGGCAAACATCATTGAAATTCAACAAGAAGCTGAATTTTTTGGCATGGATTGGTATGATCCAAATTGCTATGCAATCGAAATTCTTGATGCAAAATATGAGATGGTTCCAATTGATGATGTTATACAACAGCTTGTACATCTCAATCTAAAGCAAAAAGCTGACATAAAACAAATGTTAAGCAAATTTACCAAGTTATTTGATGGTACTTTAGGAGTGTATCCACACCGAAAGTTTCACATTGATTTAGAGCCAAATGTTAAACCCAAACATGCAAGGCCATACCCTATACCGGTTATTAATCAAGAGGCTTTCAAAAAAGAGTTGAAACACCTTTGTGCAATAGGTGTATTATCACCACAAGGAGCAAGCGAATGGGCTTCTCCTACCTTTATCACACCCAAAAAAGACGGCAGAGTTCGTTGGGTCAGTGACTTAAGAGAATTAAACAAAGTGGTAATAAGGAGGCAATACCCCTTACCAATAATCCAAGACATCTTGAGAAGGCGCCATGGGTATCAATACTTTACCAAATTGGACATATCCATGCAATATTATACTTTTGAACTTGATGATGAGTCAAAAGACTTGTGTACTATAGTAACACCATTTGGTAAATTTAAATATGAAAGATTACCTATGGGTCTCAAATGCTCACCAGATATTGCCCAAGAGGTAATGGAAAATATATTCAGAGATATTTCTGAAACTGAAGTCTATATTGATGATATAGGTGTCTTCACAAAC
>CAIUKZ010000322.1 GCA_903899865.1 uncultured Bacteroidales bacterium
CACGACTGGCATGCAGGCAAATTGGTGTTACTGACGAGCAGTTTTTTTCTGCCATCAAAGATTTTAAAGGTGCTTCCAACCGTTTGGAAACAATTGCTGAAAATGATACAGCCATAGCATTTCTCGATTTCGCACACTCACCGTCAAAACTTAAAGCTACAATTACTGCTGTAAAAAATCGGTATCCAGAACGGAAACTTGTAGCCTGTATCGAACTACATACCTACAGCAGCTTAACACAAGACTATCTATCTCAATACGCAGACACAATGTCACGTGCTGATGTGGCATTGGTTTATTACAATCCTCAGGTCGTGCTTCAAAAAGGATTGGCAGATTTGGATCCAACTAAAGTCCAACAAGCCTTTGGTGAGGGTGTTATGGTATTTACAGACAGTGATGCTCTTCAACAGCAATTGCAGATGCAAGATTACACAAATGCTACATTATTACTCATGACCTCTGGCGATTTTAATGGACTAGACATACCACAAATTGCCAATAAACTAATAAGCAAATGAACGAAAAACAACAGAAACTAGATCAACGATACATGCGCATGGCTCGTATTTGGGCAGAAAACTCATACTGCGAACGCCGAAAAGTAGGCGCATTATTAATAAAAGACAAAATGATCATCTCAGACGGATACAATGGTACGCCATCAGGATTTGAGAATATTTGTGAGGATGAAAATAATGTATCTAAGCCTTATGTGCTTCATGCAGAGGCAAATGCAATAAGCAAAATAGCTAGATCTCACAACAGTAGTGACAATTCTACACTTTATGTCACAGCATCACCTTGCATAGAATGTGCCAAGCTAATCATCCAGGCGGGTATCAAGCGAGTGGTTTATGGCGAAAAATACCGTATAATGGACGGTGTTGAACTATTAGAAAGAGCCGGTATTGAAGTGTTATTTCTTGAATTTTAATCAATAAAAATCGACAACGGATATCAATGAATAAAAATATTTCAATTGTCCTACTTGTGACTGTTGCTGCATTGGCTGGCTTATTTTTTGGAAATCTATTGGCCAGCCGTGCTGGTGGTGTAAGTGTAATGTCTAATGGCAGCAATACTTTTAACGAGATTATTTCTTTGATAGACAACAAATACGTTGATACGGTAGATGTTAAAAAAATCACTGAAGAAACGATGACCGATCTGGTCTCCAAACTCGACCCTCACTCGGTTTTTATTCCTTCTTCCGACGTGGAAAGTGTAAACAGTGACTTGGAAGGTAGCTTTAGTGGTATTGGTGTGCAGTTTAATATTCAGAATGACACTGTGATGATTATTGCTGTGATTTCTGGTGGTCCATCCGAAAAGGTTGGCGTTTTGGCAGGCGATAGAATCGTAAAAGTCAACGATACTTCATTTGTGGGTAAAACCGTTACCAATGAAAAGGTGTTGAAAAAGCTTCGTGGCAAGGAAGGAACCAAAGTTAAACTAGGCATCCGCAGGCACGGTACCAAAGAATTGCTTTCTTATACCATTACCCGAGGTGAGATTCCTGTCAATTCGGTTGATATTTCCTATATGATCGAACCCAAAGTTGGTTACATCCGGGTGAGCAAATTTGCAGCAACTACCTACAAAGAGTTTTTAGATGCAATCGCATCGCTTCGCACTCAAGGTGCAGAAAGATATGTGGTAGATCTTCGTCAAAACAGCGGTGGGTATTTAGAACAAGCGGTACAAATGGTCAATGAGTTTCTTCCTGAGGGACAGATGATAGTTTACTCCAAAGGCAATGCTTACCCTCG
>CAIUKZ010000323.1 GCA_903899865.1 uncultured Bacteroidales bacterium
TTGACTTAGTGTCTTTGTGCCTTTGTGTTTAGCAAAAAAAGGAGAAAAATGTCGCGTGCGGCGTCTGATAAAGGATTCTTTGAACACGAAGACACGAAGCCACAAAGTCGCTAAGTCGCTACGAAAAACTCTAGAGTTTGTACCTGTGTGTTCTACTGTTTTCAAAAAATACCCACCCAGAACCTTATAGAGCCAACTTTTTGACTTGATCCAGTAAATTGAAAATACATTCTTACTCCAAATAAAAAAAGTTTCATCTGAAACCAGACAAAACTTTTATTATCAATCAGTTGGTGCGCAGGAGGAGATTCGAACTCCCACGCCGTTGCCGGCACTACCCCCTCAAAGTAGCATGTCTACCAATTTCACCACCTGCGCTGAAAGAGAAAAAAAGCGAAACCAAAGTGTCTCGCTATCTTATTTTTCTTTGAGCGAAAAACGGGACTTCCCGTAAAAAAACGGGATAAACTTCTTCGTCCCGTTTTCAATGTCCTCGCAATTTCTCACTTGAGCGAAAAACGGGACTCGAACCCGCGACCCCGACCTTGGCAAGGTCGTGCTCTACCAACTGAGCTATTTTCGCAATAAATTATTTTTGGTACTATCTTTTGATAGCTTGCCAAGGTCGGATTCGTGTCCATTCCTTTGGGGCAAGGTCGTGCTCTACCAACTGAGCTATTTTCGCATTAATCCTCATTGAGAATTCCCTCAAATGAGGTGCAAAGATACAGAGTTTTTTAGAAACTGCAAACACTTGAATTAAATTTTTTCTAATTCCACTTTATCAAAGTTAAGACAGAACCACAAAAGTTCAGAATGAGAAAATTATTTCGACATTTCATCATCATTCATTCTTTTTTTATCACACTATATCCGTAAATTTGTCGTTTAATTTTGCCAAATGGACGAACTTTCAAAAGCCGATACACAAAAGATACGAAAATTACACAACAAAGTCAAAAAAGCCATCAATGAATATGGGCTGATTGACGATGGAGACCATATTCTAATTGGACTTTCTGGAGGTAAAGATTCGCTAGCATTGGTTGAATTATTGGGTGAGCGGATGAAAATTTTCGTGCCAAAGTTCAAACTTACAGCGGTGCACATTTCAGTGGAGAACATCTCCTATCAATCTGATTTAGCTTATCTTGAAGCACATTCAAACCATTTCAACATTCCATTTGTTCATCATGTTACAAAGTTTGATGAAACAATAGATGAGACCAAATCAAAATGCTTTCTTTGTTCTTGGCACCGAAGAAAAGCTTTGTTTGAAGTAGCGAAACAACTTGGGTGCAACAAAATTGCTTTAGGTCACCACCTTGATGATATGGTGGAAACATTATTACTCAATCTGTTTTACCAAGGATCGTTTGGCACTATGCCACCAAAGTTGCAGATGGAAAAATTTGACATGACTATTATACGTCCACTTTCATTGATCACCGAACGTGAGATGAAAGAAATGGAAAGCATTAGAGACTACAAAAAACAAATTAAAAACTGCCCATTCGAGAAAGATTCTTCCCGAAGAGATGCTAAAAATATGATTACAGAACTTGAAAAATGGAATCCTGACGTTAGACAAAGCATCCTAGGTGCCATGCAAAATATCAAAACTGAATATCTTCCACAAAAATCCAAATACAAAGCATAAAATGAAGCATAAATTAAAATACATTTTCTGTGTAATCATCCTATTGTTGAATCACTCCCATACAAAAGCTGTTTTAGCAGATCCTCACCAGATAGATTACACCCAACCCGATGGGTCAAATGTGACTTACCTGCTAAAGGGCGATGAACATATCAAGTATAAAACTACATTAGACGGGTATGTTATTGACAAAGATGAGAAAGGATATTTCAATTATGCAACCATTGACTCTAATGGAAGGAGAACACGTACAAATATTAAAGTTAATAATGACAACAGAAGGACAAAAGCAGAGATATTGTTTTTGAGCAAAGAACCTACAGACCTAACAATTAGCTCAATAAGAAAAAGTAGAATTGCTCAAAAAGTTAGTTCATCTGCCACCCCAATACAAAAATCATATCCCGTAGAAGGCACACCCAGATCTATTGTAATATTAGTGAATTTTTCAGATTTGACTTTTGTTACTCCCAATCCTAAACAAGCATTCAACGATCTTCTCAATTTACATGGTTATGCTGCTAATGGTGGTACTGGTTCTGCTACTGATTATTTTAATGACAACTCTATGGGTGTTTTCAAGCCTCAATTCGACGTGGTAGGGCCATACACTTTGTCTAATAAGATGGCATTTTATGGAACAAATGATGCGGATGACAATGATCAAAACCCTCAACAAATGATACTGGAAGCTTGTCATTTGGCATCAAAA
>CAIUKZ010000324.1 GCA_903899865.1 uncultured Bacteroidales bacterium
TGTTCTTTTTCTTTTGGTTGTCCTTCTTTTGGCTCCACCAGATTTGGTATCATAATCTTTGCGTTTTGAACCACTATAACCATGGGGTTTTTCTTCATTGGATTTAAAATCAGGAGGAAGAGTTTGTCTCCTATTTAACTTAATATTATTTTTTTTTTCGGATAAAAGTGTCGATACAGCAGTAGTATCTGCCAGCATTGTAGCCGAACCACTATTTGCTGCAATATTACGTTGTAAATCGTCTACACCAGATTCTTTTACAAACTCATCTTGTGACATTGTTCTTTCATAAATTTTAAAAATCTCTTCAACTGGTGTATCCTGGTTTATAGGATTACCTGATTTTGCCTCTATTTGTCCTATCAGATCATCAATAGTTTCAACCAATGCAGCAAGTGTTGTTGGTGATATTGGTGTCATTTTTGTACCTGTATCACCAGGTATAAGAATAGGTGATGCTTTAACATGAAATGTTGTAGATGGTGGTGGTGGAAGACCAGATGTTGTAGGTGGTGTAACAGTAACCTTTATATTTTCAGGGTTTTGTCTAATACCAGTTACAAAATCAATAAGCGATCGGACAAAGGATATTGACAAGTTACCAACAAACACCGCTGCATTACAAAATGCTGTTGTAGTTGAAATTATCTGATCTACACAAAGTTTTAGACCCATAGCCTTTGCAATAATATCTAACTGTTGAATTATTGATAAATTTTGCAATGAATGCCAAGATGTTCTTAAAAATTTATAAAATTCCCTAAGTACAGATATTTCTTCAGGTGTAAATTTTGTATTAGTATCAGAATTAGGTGTAAAATCATATGCAGGTGTTTCTTGACCTGTTTCCGGATCAATCTTCATAAATGGTTCCAATGTTGCACGCCCTTCTCTAAGATCAGCCACAATTTTACCGGCATATTTCATAAATTCTTTATCTGTTAAAAAAAAATTAACTTCATTCATATGAACATGAAAAGGTTCAGAATGTTGTGAAGTTGATAATTTACCAGATGGACCATCTGCTTGATTTAAAAAACATAGTAGAGCAACAACAAAAATCTGTACTCTATTCATCTCTTATCTTAATATATGCAAATAAAATAAACCCACTAAATATAGAATTTATATTTTGGATCATTAAAGCATTCTTTCAGCCTGCTTTGAAGAAACAAATTGTTCCAATTCCTCTATATTTATTTCATTCATTATAATGTGGGACTCCCAAAAGTATCGGCAATACGCCCAAACAAACGCACAATCGTCTTTATACCATTCCGGATGTTTCTCTAAAAGTGCCTTGCAAAGAGGAGGCGGCAATAATCCTAAACTGTGTTTCGGCAAAACATAACAAAGTTGTACCATTTCGGAAACCGGGTTAAATGGCTTTGAAGCAACAAACTCATTGGAAAACACTGGAACAAATTTGATTAGATCTTGCAGTAAAGGCGGGTAATTGTACTTATACATCCATCTCCAGTCTGGGCACCCGGACGTATAATATTTCAAAGTCCACTCCAATCCTTCTAAATAATTTATACAAATATCCTTCGTCTGTTGTCCATTGACATCCGTTTTGATGTCAAATAGAGCGCGGTAATAGCGGGTTTGCCAATACGGCTTATACGGATTAATATATCTCTCTAAATCTCGGTCATTCAAAGGAGTCGCCTCAAAATGCCTAAATTGGTCTTCCGGTGTTTCACCGATCTTTATTTTTAGTCCGTTCGCAATCTGTCTATTATTGCGTTCCTTGTTGTCCCTGGATTTATGTTCATTGGCAATAAAGACTTCTTCCAATTTTGCTAAATGTGAGATTAATTTCCGGACATTTGCCCAATTAATTGTTTTGCCATCGGTTAAATATTCGGTTGGCTTTATACAAACTCTGTACGCATTTATCATCTTATCAATTCCACCAGTGCGGATATTTAGTGCTGGAAAATGCGGCATAAAATCGTTTCCTAAAAAGAAACATAAGAAAATGTAGTCGTAGACTTTTTTATAGTCTTTAGCATAAGAAGTAGCATCACAAGTGAGTTCATCATTTGATAAAAGATGACGGATTATGGTCTGAGTTAGTTCAGGAATGTCTAAAAAATAGTTCGCATCAGGTTCCAACTCCGAATTAATGGATTGGATAAAATGTGGTGTCTCTCTGAACAAATAAATATTGGGGCAGATCGGAAGAGCACACGTCTGAA
>CAIUKZ010000325.1 GCA_903899865.1 uncultured Bacteroidales bacterium
ATAATATTATTAATAATCCCTCTCCAGCTTGGACACGCAAACCTGCCGACCTAAAAGATGAAGACTACGCCAATTTCTACCGCGAAATTCAACCCATGGGTGAGGAGCCACTGTTTCATATTCACTTGAATGTGGACTATCCGTTCAACCTGACTGGTATTCTTTATTTCCCAAAAATCAAAAACAACATCGACATGCAACGCAACAAAATACAGTTGTACTGCAATCAAGTGTTTGTAACTGACCATGTGGAAAATATTGTTCCTGAATACCTAACCTTGCTTCATGGTGTGATTGACTCACCAGATATTCCACTCAACGTGTCGCGTAGTTACCTTCAAAGCGATGGTAATGTAAAGAAAATATCCAACCACATCACCAAGAAAGTGGCAGACCAATTGCTAGATATTTTCAAAGCTGATCGTGCTGAATTTGAGCAAAAATGGGATAACTTAAAACTTTTCATCCAATACGGTATGTTGAGCGATGAGAAGTTCTACGAACGTGCAGAGAAATTTGCGTTGCTCAAAAACGTGGATGGCAAGTATTTCACTTTCGAAGAATACAAAACACTCACTGGCGAAAACCAAAAGGACAAAAACGGCGATGTGATATACCTTTACACCAGCAATGCCGACGAACAATATAGTTACATCCAAACAGCCAAAGACAAAGGCTATGATGTGTTGCTTATGGACGGACAGCTAGATGTACATGCTGTGAGCCAGATGGAGCAAAAATTTGAAAAAACTCGTTTTGTGCGTGTGGATAGCGATGTAATAGACAAGATCATCCAAAAAGATGAAGTGGCTCAAGTGTCCCTCACTGAGGCTCAGCGCGATGCTCTTATCACCGTGTTTGATTCGCAATTGCCAGCCATTGAGAAAGTAAATTTCGTGGTGACATTCGAGCAACTATCTCCATCTGTCAATCCGGTTTTCGTAACTCAAAACGAGTTTATGCGCCGTATGAAAGATATGTCGGCTATGCAAGGTGGCATGATGAGTTTCTACGGCGAAATGCCTGATAGCTTCAATTTGGTGGTAAACACAGCTCATCCTGTGATTGAGAAACTACTTGCCGATGAAGAAGCAGCGTGTGGTAAGGAGGTGACACCTTTGGCAGACGAGATAGGCATTGCTGAGGGTAAAAAATCTGTACTGAAAGACAACCAAAAAGGCAAGAAAGACGAAGAAATATCTGCAGACGAGAAAGCTCAGGTAGAAGCCCTTGAAAGTCAAATCAACCAATTGACCGACAAGAAAAAGGCCATCATCAAAGCATTTGCAGGTGAGAACAAGCAAGTGCGTCAATTGGTTGACCTAGCACTATTGGCGAATAACATGCTAAAAGGTGAGGCATTGGCCAAGTTTGTAAAGCGTAGTGTGGAGTTGCTGTAAAATTAAGACAGATTCTTTATAAAGAAAACCGCCGAGTGTTAGAAATGACATTCGGCGGTTTTTGTATTCTAAAGAGTTGATTTGTGTTATTTCACGATGGGTCTGAAATACAACCGATTTAACTTGCCAGTCCAGATATCGGAATAGGTAGCGGTGTTGTCTTTCCCACCAATAATAAAGATGTGTTTGCTTGCATCCATCACCACCGACTGATATTTTCTAGGAGAATATATTTTTGTTGTGTCAGTGTAGTCTCTCAGTATATTCAGTTTATTGTCAATTCTTTGCCAGCTTAAACCCTCATCCATCGATACTCTGTAGAAATGTTTAGCTATACCGGTGCTTATCCTATTGGCCCCAAAAATCAAGAGCTTGTTGTCATAACTGATAATCGATGCCCCCAAGTCAAGTGAGTCAAGGGTGTTGTTTTCAATACCAAAGTTTACAAGTTTGTAGCCTGTTTCTGTGTTCCAGTTTGTTCTTAAGGGACTTCCGTTTTTATCAACTCCCCCTACTACAATTCCTTTTTCTGATCCATTTCTTGATATGTATGACAATGATGCAAAGTCAGAAACTGGGTAATTGCTTGGGAGTTCGCCTCTTTCCATCCAAATAGTTCCATCTGCAGAGTTGGCAAGTCGGTATTTGGTATCCGTACTTTGTACTACAGCCCACAATTTACCCCCGAAATCATAAATCAACGATTTGAAAATAAATGCGTCAACCGTCTTCTTCGTCCAAGTAACACCATCAGTCGATGAGTAGATATTAGCATCACCCTGTGTGAGAAATAATTGTCCGTTGTGAACAGTCAAATCACGGAATGTGCAGTTGGATGGCAATCCAGTAGTTTGTATCTCAGCTCCGCTTTTTGAAGTGTTCGTGTCGATGGAATATAAATAGGAGTTGGTGCCATCGTTAACTAGATAACTGATTTTATTGTTGACGATTACTGCCTTTTGTGATATGATTGAGTGAAACGATAGCTGTTTTTCATTCAGATACCATCTGTATTCCTCAGGTTGAACTTTGTGGATGTTGAATTTAACAAAATAACTTTTTCTGTAAAGTGAGTCTGAGGCAGTGTTGGTGATAGTTACATATGAATTGGATTCCGTATTTATTAAGTTGAACATGTTGTCCAGATTAAATATTTCATTCCCTTTCAATGCTGTATCTGTAGGCATTGGTGGAATGGTAGCAGTGTTTAGAAAACTCAATACAGCTTTTGAAGAACTGAAAAATCTAAAATTCATTTTCACGTGCTTAAGGCTTGTCCCATAGTCCATAGAGTCTTTGTTGACAATGGTGAATATCTTCACAGGCACAGCGGTGTGCTGAGTTGTGTCTATAATCGAATCGGCAGTGAATATCGTTTTGTACAAGTTCGGAAACGAGTCATTTGAAATACTCAGCGATAAGAAATTGCAATTCGAAGAAATCACTTTAGTTGTGTCTTTTTTTTCGTCACACGCAATAAAAAATAGAGCTACAAATAAAATGAGCAGTGAGTTTTTATGAAGTATATACATGGTGCTTGATGGTGTGAGTTTGCTAATTTTTTGTAAAGGTATACATCTTGTTGCTAAAATTCAGGATTCGGCAGATAATTTAATCTATTTCCACCATCACTGGACAATGGTCCGAATGAACTGCGTCAGTGAGTATTGCAGCTGATTTAAGCTTCGAGCGTAATGGTTCAGTTACCCAGTGGTAGTCAATACGCCATCCCACATTGCGTGACCGAGCTCCACCGCGGTAGCTCCACCAACTGTATCTTTCGCTGTTTTGATCAAATACCCTGAAAGAATCTACCATGCCAGTGCTTTCGAATCTATCCAGCCATTCACGCTCTTCTGGCAAAAATCCTGAAACACCAATTTGGCGCTGTGGGTTGTTGATGTCAATCGGTTTGTGACAGATGTTGTAGTCGCCTGAGATAATCAGATTCGGACGAGTTTTTCTGAGTTCTTCAATAAATGGTGCAAAGGCAGCAAGGAAATCCATTTTTCGTGCTTGGCGTTCCTCACCCGATGAGCCTGATGGGATGTACACGCTGATAACCGACAGGTCGCCAAAGTCGGCTCTAATCACTCGTCCTTCTGA
>CAIUKZ010000326.1 GCA_903899865.1 uncultured Bacteroidales bacterium
CATCACTGAGAACAAATCCAATTACGTTTGATTTTTCTTCGCTACAACCCTCAGACTACTTAAACAACACCCTAAAAGCTTCTTCCACTTTCTTGACTTGGATGAGCTGGATGTTTAGTTTGGAGACATTGAGACTTTTGAGGTTGATTTCGGGGATGATCATTTTCTTGAAACCTAGCTTTTCGGCTTCGAGGATGCGTTGCTCCATGCGGTTGATGGGGCGGATTTCGCCCGAGAGACCCACTTCGCCAGCCACACAGACTTGCTTCTCGATGGCTATATCTACATTGGAAGAAAGGATGGCTGAAAGGACTGCCAAATCAATGGCTGGGTCATTCACTTTGATACCGCCAGCTATATTGAGGAATACGTCTTTTTGTGCAATCTTAAATCCTGCACGCTTTTCTAGCACTGCTAGCAACATGTTCAGTCGTCGTAGGTCAAAGCCTGTACTGGAGCGCTGAGGCGTGCCATAAGCCGCCGAACTAACAAGGGCTTGCACCTCTATCAGAAACGGCCTCACACCTTCGATGGCAGAGGCTATGGCTACCCCGCTAAGTCCTTCATGATTTTGAGAAAGGAGTAGCTCGGAGGGATTGCTCACTTCGCGCAGTCCGGACTGTTGCATCTCGAAAATGCCCAGTTCGGAAGTGCTGCCAAAACGGTTTTTTATGGCACGGAGTATGCGATACATATAGTGCTGATCGCCTTCAAACTGGAGCACCGTGTCCACTATATGCTCCAGCACTTTTGGCCCTGCAATGCTGCCTTCTTTGTTGATATGACCTATCAGCAACACTGGCGTGGAAGTAGTTTTGCAAAATTTGAGCAAGCTAGCAGCACACTCTCTCACCTGCGATACCGAACCTGGCGACGACTCTATGGTTTCGGTTGAGACAGTTTGTATGGAGTCAACAATGACTAAATCGGGTTGGGTATTTTGAATATGAACAAAAATTTGTTCCAAGGACGTTTCGCTCACGATGTAGCAATCAGGATTGTCAAATTTCAGTCGCTCAGCACGAAGTTTAATCTGCTTCACACTTTCCTCACCCGACACATAAAGCGTCTTCTGCCCTTTCATATTGAGCACCACCTGGAGCACCAACGTGGACTTACCTATCCCAGGTTCACCACCAATAAGTACCAACGAACCAGGCACCAATCCACCACCAAGCACCCTATTCAACTCACCCGAACTGGTATCAATTCGGCTTTCTTCGGAGGTTTCCACATCACTAATCAGCACAGGCTTTTGTCGCACCTGCTCTACTCCTGCAAAACGAATCTTAGACGAACTGTCTTTGGCAATTACCTCTTCCACATACGAGTTCCACTCACCACACGATGGGCACTTACCAATCCATTTGGGCGAATCAGCTCCACAACTTTGACAGACATATACGGATTTAGTTTTTGCCATATTAATTAAAGTTGACTAGTTTACAAGTTAACGAGTTCACAGGATGACTAGTCTACTATTTCACTTGTCTACCCGTTTACTCGTTTACTCGTCCACTAAATATATTATCAAATTTCCTTTTTCCTCCAGTTTCCCCAGTAAAGATAAGCATATCCCAGCACGCCCATGATGGTCCAATAGACATATTCGGCATACCAAACCACTTCCACACTTGCTGTAATCACATGAGTGGTATAATACACATAAGCCATGTAAAAACTCAGGGTAATGATATCAAATAATAATGCAGTGCGGGTATTGCCAGTGCCTGACACCCCATTCATGACAATGAAAAAAAACGAGAATAACACATTGGCCACTGACACTACCCGCATGACTCCAATACTTTCACGAATCAGCTCTGGGTTATCGGTAAACAACATGGTAAATGGTATCGGAAAAATAAATGTGATGATAGAAAATGGCAACACCAACAGCACGGAAATCAGCGCCACCTTATTGATAAGCGGAACGACCTCCTCCTTTCTACCGGCACCTATCAGATTACTCACTATGGTATTGACAGCTGTAGCCAACGCTGAGGCAGGAATCATAAGCAACATGTACAATCCTCTACCAATATTGGAAATGGCAAGTGACCGTTCCCCCATGCGTTCAATAAAGATAAAGAATAAAAACCAAGTGGAGATAGCTGACAAAAATTGAAGCATGATAAACACCGATAAGTCAAGTACCTGACCGATAAGCTTCCAATCCATTTTACGAACCTGAAAGAGACCATATCGTTTCACGTCCACTTTGTAGTACATAAACCACAGACAATAGAACGTACTGACAGCCTCTGCAATGACGGAAGAAATACCTGCTCCTTCAATGCCCAACTTAGGAAACCCCCAATTCCCAAAAATCAACAAATAATCAAACAACACATTGACAATAGCTGTCAGAAAAGCGGTATAGGTAAGAATCTTAGTCTGAGTAATACCGACAAAAAAGCTACGAAACATCACCCCTGCATAGGTAAACACAATGCCATATACCCGCCAATCCAAATAAGCAACTGTAGCTGAATAGATACGTGGTGAGTGAACAAAGTATTTCATCAAAAACGGCACTCCGGGAATAGAAATCAGCAACACCAATGTTCCAAACACCAAACTGATAATCATCCCATTGTTAAAAATGGGACCTATCTGCAGGTAATTGGCTTCACCATTGCGCCGCCCTATGAGTATCTGCGCACCTATGCTGAAACCCAGTCCCACCATGTACACTGCAAAATAAAACACGCCTCCCAATGCCGAAGCACCGAGCTCCACCTCTCCTACTCTACCCAAGAAAGCAGTATTGGTAATACTCACCACATTCTGAGCCACCAGCGTGAGTAGAATGGGGTAAGTGATTTTGAGAATATCTTTATTGGAAGTCATAACGGTTATCTAACAAGAATTGCAACAAGTTGGTTGCAAAGGTAAGAAGTTTCTGCGAAAATAAAGACTACACATCAAGTCTATGAGATGGAAAGTAGGATGTGGAAAAACGGATTGTTTATCGCAATCAAGTGAGTAAGTCTTACTCAAAGATTTTACACTATCTGTTGAAGCGATGCTATCAGTTGAGGCAATATTTCTTCGACCTTCCCAACTATTCCGTAGTGTGCGTACCTAAAAATGGGTGCATCAGGGTCGCAATTGATGGCAATGATAGTCTGTGCTCCACTGATGGCAGCCACATGCTGAATCTGACCACTGATGCCGCAAGCAATGTAAAGGCTTGGGCTAACTGTTTTGCCTGTTTGTCCTACCTGACAGTCATAGCCTATCCAACCATTATCAACAGCCACTCTCGAGCCAGCCACTTGACCGCCTAATATGGACGCCAGTTGATGCAAATACTGAAAATTTGCTGCTTGTTGCATGCCTTTGCCACCAGCCACAATGACATCAGAACTGGTAATCGATTGGGTGGCTTGCACAGCTATGTTTGCCAACATGGTGGCATGTATCATTGGCAAATCATTTTCCATCCTTACTTGCTTGATGTTCATAAGCCTGTTATAATCAGGGATAATTAGCTTCATCACACCTTGCCTGATGGTTGCCATCTGAGGCCGATGATGGGGTGTTTCGATGGTTGCCATCAGATTACCACTAAACGCAGGACGAATCTGGAGTAAATTTTGCGTAACAGCATCTACCCGTAGTTCGGTACAGTCGGCTGTAAGACCGGTGTAAAGCAGACTTGCCGTTCGAGCCGAAACTGCTCGACCAAAAGAAGTAGCCCCAACCATAATTACAGAAGGATGGAAAGTAGAGGCTAAAAAAGTAAGAGCAGCTGATGCATGTTCTTCAAACAACTGGTTCATCGATGGCTGAATGATACAGAGAATTAAATCGGCACCATAAGCAGTAAGGAGTTTGCCGTTCGGTTCATCCACTTCTCCCATTACCACTGCACACACGGTTTTGGACACCTTGAATTGTGTAGATAGACGAGTGGCTTCTCCAATCAACTCCAACACCACAGGTGCTATGGTTTGGTTGTGAATTTCGACCAACACCCATATTGCATCGCCGTCCACAACTGGGCTAGAAGTTTGAATAGTCTGTGGCTGGTAAAGGCTCAGAGCATCAGACGGACAGCTATCCATGCAGACACCACACAAAGTACATTTTTCGATGTCAATATCAGGGTATTCAGCACCACATATTGCACCGAAAACACAGGATGAAAAACAAAGCTGACAGCCCGTACAACTCTGTTTGTCTAATTGAATATGCATAGTGTGATGCATCATTTGCGTAGGTTTTTAATTACCTGTGCTAATTCGTGTGCACTGGTAAGCATTACAATATCTTGTTTGGTAGAAGGGAGTTCGATTCGCTTCACTCTGGTGGGTGATCCCGAAAGTCCTACTTTGGACATATCCAATTGGAGGGAAGATGCATTGATGGTTCTGATTTCGGCATTTTCAGCCCGCAACCAATCATTGAGCGAAGGCGACAGCAGTTGATTGGCTTCTTTGTTGACCGTAATCACAACAGGAAACCCTGATTTGACAACCCGGTATCCATAATCGGTCACTTTCTGAACCGTCACGCTATGTTCATCCACCTCAATCAGTTGATTCATTTCGGTAATCTGAGGATAATTCAATTGAGCAGCGACTCCTGGCCCAACCTGAGCAGTATCACCGTCAATCGCTTGCTTGCCAAACCACTGAATATCAGCTCCGCCCAGGTGTCGAACAACCATAGAAAGTATGTAGCTGGTGCTCCAAGTGTCGCTCCCAGCAAATGCGGCATCACTCACCAACACAGCTTCATCGGCACCATGCATCATAGCCTCACGTAGCACAGCCACTGCACTTGGAGGTCCCATTGTGACAACAACTACCGTCCCTCCACACTGATCTTTGACCTCAATAGCAGCTCTCACTGCATGCAAATCATAGGGATTGACTTGAGTTCTCACACCCGACCGCACCAAAGTGTGTGTCACAGGATCCATTTTCACCTTGGTAGAAAATGGCACTTGCTTTACAAATACGATTTGAATCATCTCACCCTCCTTTTTTATTACTTCTTGCATCAGCACACTGCTTTCGTAGAGTGGCAGAATAGGGATGTACATCCACAAATCTGGATGGAGAAAAAAGCGACTGATCCACAAAGCAAGTTTCTCCGAGCACTATTTCTGACATCATTCTACCTATGCCACCAGACATAGCTACCCCTCCACCGCAACAACCACCAGCTACATACAAACCAGCAGTGGGCTCCAATGGCCCAACAATAAACATCGAATCGGGCGTGTAACAGGAAGGACCAGCAACATAGTGTGCTATTCTCAAATCGTGGATGGATGGAAAATACTTCTCAAACAAGTTCACACTTTGACTCAATGTACTCCAGCCATTATCGGGCGAGAAATCAACATCATCAATATCGTCTGGCCATTGACTGGGGTCATAAGCTACACATTCTGGCTCACGTATTCCTATTATCAATCCACCAACATCTGGCCTTGTAAATGCACGCGCATCAGGCAGTATTGCAAAAGGTTGATTGATAGGAAAAATAGTGGGAATACTTTCTGAAATCCAAAAATGACTTCTGACAGGTACGGTAGCAAGAGCAGCAAACTGTGGATAAATCATTCGGTTAATCCACGCACCCGTGGCATTGATTACGATGGGAGCATGTACAATTTCGCCAGTTGATAGTTCCACACCTGTTACCTGATTGGCATGTGACAAGATGTTGGTTACCCCTACCCTAGTTGTTACACCTACTCCATTTTGCTTGGCACCAGTCAAATACCCATTGCACAACATTGCCGAATCGATATAGGCATCGGTTGGCATGTACAAAGCTTTGGTAACACTACTTGTTTCCATCCAAGGCAGTTTGGATTTCACTTGGTGTCCATCTATCCAACTTGCCTGAAGTCCAAAAACAGTAGCAGCCACATACAAATCATCAAGTGCTACATGACTTTGGAGTTCGGACACAGCTGTAATACTTCCCGACTCGGTATATCCTAATGAATCGTTGAGCAATTGGCTTAGCTCAGCTATGCAGTCATAAGTTTCCTGTACAAGGCTCATCAATGCCGGCTTGGTGCGTGCTCTGGTAAGCAAACAAGCAGCACGACTGGTGGCTTGAGATGCAATATCATTTCGTTCATAAAGCACAATGCTGCATGAAGTACGTTTACTCAATTGATAGGCAGTAGCACAACCCAACAATCCACCACCTATAATTATTATATCAGCACTTTTGATTAACATGAGCTTTGAACAAAATATTAGTTGATCAGAATGGAAATTTAGCTGAAAGATTTTTTTTGGAGCGAATGAATAAATTCGTCACTTCGAAAGTTCCATTACTTGTCAATGGAATTTCAACCATCGACTCGCTATAAGCAGCAATTTTAATACTTACGCCATCAGCAGATTTTAAAAGAAATGGGACATCCGAAATATTTGACACGCGGTACACTTTTTCCTTCGTATTTTCGGACATCAAATTACATTTGACTGATGCCATAAAAAACTCGCGCAAAAACTCTTCTTTCCCAGCCAAATACTGACCAAACCAAGCAATGGTGCGTCGTGCAAAAAGAGCCTCTTTCAATGCTGATTCGCTATTTTCAGTGGCCAACACCAAAGTCATTGGGCGGTGTTGTTTGTTCAAGTCATACTGATTTTGAACCAAACCATGTATGTCAGATGCTGCAGTATAAGCAATGCCCTTTTGGTCGCACCAATCGAAAGCTATCGGATAATACTCTTGTTCGTTGAACACTTCCACTGCATGCAACATCCCCTTTTCCAACAATTCGGTATGTACGTCCCACCATTTACAAGTATCAGGTTGTTGTGCCTTCCATCCCGGATGATTCCAAATAATGAAAGCCCCTTGCTTCTTGGCAGCTTCGAAAGCATCCATGTAGTTGGGGGTGTCCAGTTCATTCGTGTTGGTAATAAATAAAGCATTAAAATGTCCAGGCGCCATTTTTCGGGTTATTTCAGCCCCTTTAATCAGAAGGATGCCTTTTTTATCAGCATGTGGTTTTGCAATATCAAAAGAAGAATTATCATCACCACCCACAAACTTTTTGGAAGGATTGTTTTCAATATGATCAGTAATCGCTATCACATCAAGTCCTTCTTGCCATGCCTCATCCACACGCACAGTAGGCCACACCACACCATCCGAAAAAACAGTGTGCATGTGAAAATCACACTTTAGAGTTTTGTAACCCATCAAGTTAGGAACATGAATAAACTTACGACTATTGTCGCGAGTAAATCCAGCAATTCTGACATTGTTCATGTTTTGAGCCATTAAACCTACAGAACAGAAAAAACAAGCTAGCAGAAAAAATTTTGTTTTCATTTGTTGTAATTGTTTGGTGGATAATTATTTGTTTAAATTTATATCTACTTAGGGTCTGCTTAAAAACTTATAAATATCTATTATACAGCCATATAATTGATTTTATCCTATCGTAACTGCAAGTGTTTATTGCATGTTTGTTCATTTTATTTGCACTTAACATAGAATAATCCCGTAGGGATTAACCATGGATAACCCCCAATGTAATTGGGGGATGGAGTACAAAGTCGAAAACAGAACCCCGTAGTGGGTTCACCTACAATCACTCTGTAGGGTTCAACCCACTACGGGGTTGATATTTTAGGGCATTCACATCCCCCAGTTGCGCTTCGCTTACTGGGGTCCCGTTAAGTCGGGATGTACCATTATCCACAGTTAACTCCTATGGAGTTTTTCAGCAGACCCTACTTAATATCAATCAATATCTATCAATATCA
>CAIUKZ010000327.1 GCA_903899865.1 uncultured Bacteroidales bacterium
AAAAAAGTCTGTTCGCATATATACTAATAAAAACAAAGGCTCGACTCCCTGAATATTTCTTAATACTGAAAATCCATTTGAGCAAATTGCTCCGTCTTCATCTTCCGTGATTAGGGCTGTTGCTTGGCGTGGTGTTCCTGTACTTGCTCCTGAAATTGCTGTAATAATATCGCCTTTGTACAATCTATAAGTTGCGCGAGATGGGGCTTCGTATGCCTTAATTATTTGTTGGGAAACAACTTGCATTGTACGATAATCAACATCGGAAATAGCGATATATCTAATTTCACTGTCCCTAGCTAAACGAAAATCAGCCGCATCTCTCAAAATATCGGCAATTTCACCTAAAGGTTTCGCCCCAATAGATTTTAGATGTTCTAATAATTTTTGGTCATTGGGTAAATAATGTTCGGCATCCAGTCTCGAATTGAGCAGGGTATTCTTAACTGTATAAATACAATCGCTGTTTTGTGCAAATTCGCCATTGATAAATGACCTAAAAGATTGAGAAATATCATCTATATCATCGTCAACTATTGGCAAACCTGATTTTGTTCGGGCTATAACTCCCGACTCGTTGCGCTTATATATTGTTTGTCCTTTAACGTCATAGCCTATTTTTTTCATTTGTGCCATAAAACAAGAATCATTGTTTGCTGGTAATTTTTGAACTACTAAAAGTGATGTCTTGATTCCTGTGCCGTAGGGTACAAAGGCTTCCGGCGGTATGGAAACAACACCTAATATTTTTGTTTGGGAGCGCAACCAATGCCGAATCGGTCCATTAGAGATATTTTGTAATAGACCATCGGGCAGAACAATTGCCATGCGCCCACCTGCTCGCAATAATTTTATAGATTTCTCAATAAATAAAATATCGGGCGACTGACCCGCTAAAACGGTTGGGGAAACTTCCCAACCATTGGACGCTGATTTATGCCATTTCCGGGCAAGAAGATATGATTTAAGAATTTTCTGGTCTTCTACTTTGCCTTTATTTCCGAAAGGAGGATTTGTCAAGATAACATCAAAAGAATTATTTAATTTTTCATCTTCGATAAGCGCATTAGTACAGATAATTTCTGAACCTGTGCCACCTTCAAAAACTAAACGAATCATTCCCGAAAGGGCGACATCAGGATTAAATTCAATTCCTGTAATACTTTCTTGCACAAAACTTGCTATATCGAACTCTGGATTATTTTGTCGAACATGGTTTATTGCTTGAATTAAAAAACCACCACTTCCGCAAGCAGGATCTATAATTTTTTCGTTTGGTTTGGGGTCTATCATTTCAACCGCAAGGCGGACAATTGGGTGAGGCGTAAAAAATTCTCCCCTATCTCCACGCTGGTGTCTATTTACAAAAGTCTGAAAGGCTTCACCTTTTATATCGCCAGATGTTTTAGTTAAATTAATGTACTGTAACCTGCCTACAATATAAGCAAGAGTCAAAGGTTTTAACTTGAATGTGTCATCGGTGAAAAATCCCCGATAATGATTCTTGATGGAGGTAAATAATTGACTGAGACGCGACATAAATTCATCGGACTTATTTGCTACGATGGCTTTATATTCACTTGCTGTAACGCCAAAGTTTACAGATTGCTTGGCAGATTTTTCATCATGAAGTTTGATGATGATTAGTTTAACCATCTCGTGAAAAATCTTGTCTTTGAGCATTCCTTCGTTGGCGTAAATATAATTATGGCACTCTTCAAAAACTGCCGAAAGATTGTTAGAAGGTCTTAATTCCTGAATTTGCGGGAGTTTTTCAGGTAACAGGCTATCTTCAGAAAATAACAATCCTTGCTCTTTCATTTACTGCGCTTGATTTGAATGTTTTCTGTTGCGGGTTGTTGAATAGATAAACTATTTTTAGCCTCGACTGCATTCCTGGCAAACCAGTCTTTTAGTGGACAGAGATAATCGCCATCTTGATTAAACAAGAACTTGCCCCTATACCTGATTATAGAATATAAATTAGAGGATGTCAAGAGATAAAAAATTCAGTTTAATGTTAACCAAAGTGAGTAAAAAAGCTGAGAGATTG
>CAIUKZ010000328.1 GCA_903899865.1 uncultured Bacteroidales bacterium
GTGTTCCAGAAGGCATAGCATCTTCCATCAAAATAGGCTACGCATTTTAGTATCAGAACATCAAATATTTACCAATGAAATTTATCTGCCCCATCGTCTTCCTAATGTCGCTTCTCATCTCATGTAATCGCACAGAGATAGTAGAAACCCCATGGAATAAAACCACACTGCCAGCCGTAATAGGCATTCTCAATGCCAACGATACCATCAGCATCTACCTCACACAGACGTATGAATCGGGTTCTAGCACTCATAAAGTAGCCTACCCCGAAGCGAGGGTTTACATCTCAGTACAAGATAGTGCCTGGAAAGAACTGAAACGGAATGAAGCCGACAGTAGCCTATACATTGACACCACTCAAAACAACCTCACGATTGCTGGTAAAAAATACAAACTGCGAATTGAGCTAAAAGATAAAACAGTGAGCTCAGAAACCACAATCCCCAACGTATTTGTAAAGATCACCGATGCATTCTTTATCACAAAAGATACTAATGTCAACTACCCCAATGGCATCACCACCTATAAATACATCCTGCCCAAAGGCAACTATAAGTACGTCGGGACATCGGTTTACGAACCATATTCTGACTCTTTTTACTCTAGCATGATCACATTCAATGACAGCGTTCAAACGGATGAAACTTATTATGGCTCAACGAGAGATTCTGCCACTGTTACTGCTGTATTTCAAACTCTTAATCCAGACTTGTATGAATTCCGGAAAGCGGTCAATCTGAGCTCATACAATACATCCATTGGGTTAGACCCTGTATTAACACTGATGAGCGTCGTTGCGAGATTTGGAGGTGTAACACCACAGTTTTCAAACATTACTAACGGAGTAGGAATTTTTAGCGGTTCGTGTACTAGCAAAAGAAAAGTAAGATGGGAAAAGTAAAATATATAGTGTGGGTGCTACTTCTGTTGGCAAAATGCACCATCATTCTGGCACAAGATGCACAAACCCGATTTCACATAAAAGGTAAAATCGTCAACGGGCGAACAAAAAAATCAATCAAACACGTATCGATAAAGGTAATGCCCTTTAACCGATCCATTCAAACAGATGGTAAAGGAGAGTTCCTGTTTAACATGCCCAAAGGCGAGTATTCCCTAGAGATAGACCACGACCCCTTTGAAAAAAAATCCATCGCACTGCCTGTCACCAAAGACACCGCATTGCTGATAGAGATGGAGTCCACCTTCCTGTCACAATACCTGGACGAAGTGGAAGTAATATCTCACAAAACCAAGGCAGATGCTCCCACTGGCATCAACCAAATATCCAGCCAAAGCCTGAAACTGATGCCCGCGTTAAATGGCGAACGGGATGTGCTTAAACTATTTGCCATTAGCTCCGGTGTATCATCCGCTTGTGAAGGGTCGTCGGAGATACAGGTGAGAGGTGGCGTGCATGGTCAGAACTTATTTCTGCTGGACGATATCCCGCTCTATTCTACCCAGCACATGATGGGGATGGTGTCAACCTACAACTCTGCTATTATCAAAGGTGCTACACTTTACAAAGCTGGATTTCCTGCCGAATATGGAGGCAAGCTTTCGGGGGTAATCGATGTAAAATCCAACGATGCCAATACTGCAAAATTCAATGGAGAAGCTGAATTTGGACTGCTGTCTTCTAAAGCCAATATCAACATCCCAATAATAAAAAACAAACTAGGAATCACTACAGCAGGACGGGTATCCAACTACACTTTAGCCAATATCACCAACCTGTTTACCAAAAAAGACGGATTCAAAATCGGGTTGGATTTTGCCGATATAAATACCAACGCCACATGGATAATCAACGAAAAAAATAAAGTAAGAATCAATTACTTTTACAATCGTGACGGTATTATTTCTCAAGATGGATGGGATGGCTACCTACACAA
>CAIUKZ010000329.1 GCA_903899865.1 uncultured Bacteroidales bacterium
ATTCCATCAAAAATTGCACGTTATAATGATAAATATTATTGTGGTAATTATATCCCATTATTAGCGACTGATATCATTATGAACTTTAAACATTTAAATAATATGGAATATTTTATTATATTTTTTTCACATTTGAAAGAATTAATTATTAATAAATTGGGTAATAAAATAATAAAAGCAGTTATCACAGTCCCATCTAATTTCAGTGATAAACAACGAGAAACTATAAAGTCAGTATTCATTAATATTGGTATTAATGTGATTAGATTGATAAATGAACCTACAAGTGCATCATTTGCATATGGATTAAATTCCTCATTAAATAATAATGAACGAATATTAGTCTTAGATATTGGTGGTGGGACAACTGACATAACCATATTAGAAAAAACAGATGATTTGTTTTCTGTTATACATAGTTATGGATTAAATGATTTAGGTGGTAATGATTTTACTAATGTCATATATACCGACATGCTTTCTACTAATAATGTTAATATCGAGAATAAATCAGTATGGCATAAAGCAGACATGTGTAAAAAAAAATTATCAGTATTAGATAGTTATTCGGTTAAAATAAATGATAATACATTTACTATAAATAGGAAAAAATTTGCAAATTTGTGTAATTCATTACTTGATAGATTTGAAACTATGATTAAAGAAGTATGTTTTGAATATAGTTTTCAATATATAATTATGGTTGGTGGAAGTAGTAGATTATTATTATTGCAAGAATTAGTTCATAATATAACTAAAATCAAACCATGGGTACATCCTAATCTAGATACTCTTGTTGCAGAAGGTGCAGGATTATTTGCTGGAATATTAGAAAATAAATATGCACAAAATGAAGATATAGTTCTTTTAGACGTGGTTCCTTTATCATTAGGTATTGAGTTGGCAGATGGAACATTTTCAATTATTATTCCTAAAAATACACCAATTCCAATTAAAAATACACAAAAATATACAACAGATAGTGATAATATAAAGATAAATGTTTATCAAGGGGAACGTAAAATTGCAAACCAAAATATATTAATTGGTTCAATGACTTTTGATAAAATATTATTAAAAGGTGTGCCAGTAATAGACATTACATTTAAAATTGATAATAATGGAATTATACATTTATCAGCACTTGATAAAAAATCAGGGATTGAAAAAATTGTTATTTTTAAAGATTTGCCAAAATTAAATTCAGATGAAATTGAAAATATCATTAACAATGCATGTAGGTTGGCTGATGCAGATATCAATGAAGCGAATAGAAAACATTCTATATATTTAATAAATACGCATATAGAAAATGCATTGATAAATTTGCAAATCAATACATTAATGGATGAAACTGAAAAAGATATTATTAGACAAAGATTTATTGAGATTGAGGAAACTATGAATGAATTAACAAATACACGTTTAATTGAAATAATTGGTGAGTTGGAAATAACTTATAAGATATTAATAAATGGTAATCTAAATATGGATAATGATGAACAACCTCTATTATATAAAAACCTTTCTAATGAAAGCCTTTCTAATGAAAGCCTTTCTAATGAAAGCCTGTTGTTTAAGAATAATTTAAGTAAGATGGTGAGTGGAGTGTATAATTTGAAGTGTGATAATGAGGTAGTGAAATTGGTAGTGGAGATAAGAAGGTTAAAACCTTACTCTCCAGATTTTATTTCATAATTGGCAGGTATGATACCACTGAATTTAAGTTGACTAATAACATCTGCATCTTTTTCCAGAGCAATAATGGAGTCGATGGATTGGGTCAGTTGGTCGGTTGATAATTTGTATTGTGATTTTAGGGCAGGGTCGGTGGTTTTAGATTCCAATTGAGTGTAATAATCTTTGATAGATTTTAATTGTTTAATTGCTGTTACTCGCACAGTGGAATACATACTTGATTGTGCATGTAAAGTAAGTCGATGTATATGCAGTTGATTTAATTCGTCGTTTTGCTGACGAAGGATAAGCGTAGTGTAATCGGTTAATAATGCTGATCGGCGTGAGCCATAAACGCGCATAAGATTGGAATTGAAAAAGGCTGTGTCATTCAAGGTGCCACTCGATGCATAAATATCAGATATGGTAGAAAATAATTTGCCTCTTGCATCTTTCTCTAATCGTGGGCATTGGCGATATGCTTCTTCTGGTATAATGCGAAATATGGCTTGAAGTGCTTCGCCTGCCACTGTGTAGGATGAGTCGTTGACTAAATCAAAAAAGACATTCATCAATTCAGGACTCTTGGTATCGGATAATATTTCGACTGCTTTGCTACGCACTCCGGCATGATTGTCGTTGCGAGCAATATTGATTAAGATGTCTTTCGTTTTAAGAAGATTATCGGGGTTTTTCCAATTGATCCATTCCAATGCTTTAAGTCTTATATCATCGTCGGCATCATTGATAGCAGATAACAATGTAAATCGTACTGAATCATTTTGATTTTGTAGTAGTGCTAATTCTTTCAGAGGTCGTACTTTCTCAATATAATTCGTCGCACGATTATAGGTGAGTATATGATTGAAAAAAGGTTTGTGGTCGATGATTTCACCTATGAAGATCGCTTCAGGATCTACATTTACATCTACACGATCAGGGTTGTCAAGATCTAATTTTTTGACATAAAATACTTCTTTCTTTTTGTCCATTTGAAAATTGTACATTTTAGAAAGTCTGCCTTGAGTAACCTTAAATGCAAGTGGAAATTGAAAAAGTCCGACATCTGAGGTTTGTTTTTGTTCGACCGTAACAGCCAATAAACCCAGTGAATCGATATAATCGTATCGTAGATCAATGATGGGATGTCCACCTTGCAAAAACCATTGTTGGAAAAATGGACGAAGGTCTTGACCCGATACATTTTCAAACTCTTTGCGCAAATCGTCTAGTTCGGCATTGTTATAGGCATAATGTGTCAAATAATTTTTGAGCCCTAAGAAAAAGGCATCGTCGCCCAAAATGCTACGAAGTAAGTGAATGACTCTTGAACCTTTTTGATAGGTAAGCGTATTGAACATATCTTCTTTGTCCTTGTAATTAAAATTGACAATGGCATCATCTGACGCGTTTTTAGCATAAGAAATATAGCGATTGATGGTATTGTAACATTTGCGAAGCGAGGCATCTTTGCCCTCTTTGTGTTCAATCCAAAGCTGTTCGCCGTAGGTCGCGAAGCCTTCGTTCAATACTAAATGACTCCAGGATTTGCAGGTAACTAAATCGCCAAACCACTGATGGAAAAGCTCATGGGCTATAATGCCATCATTGTTGTTATCGATGAGTTCACGATTGTTTTTTTGTACAAACTCGCCATGTAAGGTAGCACTCGTATTTTCCATAGCTCCTGATACATAATCGCGCACTACCACTTGAGCATATTTATTCCAAGGATATTCCACACCAAGTCGGTTGGAATAATATTCAAGCATGTCGGATGTATTTTTGAAGATGGAGCGGGCATAAGGGCTATAATCGGGTTCGAGATAATAACTGAGTTCTTTCCCTCTCCATTGATCTTTCGTAGGTATGAAATTACCCACAGCCATCATAATGAGGTAAGCAGACATGGGTTGTGTGTTTTCCCAAGTATCGGTTCGTTGGGTTTCGTTGGTAATGGAATTAATGAGTGCTCCATTGGACAAAGTTGTCATTTCTTTATTAACAGTGATAGAAAGTTTGGAGGTGAATTTTTCATTGGGTTTGTCGATGGTAGGGAACCAACACGAATTAGATTCTGTTTCACCCTGTGTCCATAGTTGTATAGGTTTGTAGGGTTCTTGATTGTCGGTATTGATAAAATAAAGTCCTTTGTCATCCTTGATAGCTCGGCTTCCACCTTTTTCTTTCAGGTCGGGCGAAGC
>CAIUKZ010000330.1 GCA_903899865.1 uncultured Bacteroidales bacterium
AAATGCATTCCTAAAAATTAAAATCACCCAAGTGTTGCCAACGTTTGGGTGATTTTTAATTTTTAGTACGGTGGACTTACACAGTCAATTGACTCACAAATTTGGTAGCACACTCAACTCCCGAATTGTACAAACTAGTCTTTTGGTCATTTGTCAAATTAAAATTAATTGCTGACATTCCAAGACTATCAACACGTATCGTTCTGCTTTCTTGAAAAGGATCATTATCAAAATCAACGACTTGAGCATTGAGCACTGTCTCAAAAAGTATGCGGACATAGTCCACCAAATGATCATATTTCAGATGGTTCACCACCGAAGGACCACTCAAGTTTTCGAGAAACAACCCTAATGTGTTGCTACTATTGACATCCTCACTATCAAATGTGGTAATTGGAAAATTGTATACTGTGCCGCCATCCACATAGATGTGATCATCGGGGTTATTGTTGGTAAATTTCCAAGCTTCGAAAAACATGGGAATAGACATTGATGCTCTCACCGCCTCGGCCACAACCACATGTGGAGTAGTTTGAAGCGAAAACATTTTCACATTTTGAATGTTCAAATCTGTAGCAAATACCCGTAAATCGAGGCATCCAGCATTTTTAAAATCCAAAAACGTTGCATTTGTATTTAATCCTTTAGCTACATTAATGGAATGCATCCATTTCAAAAATGCATCTCCTTTGTACAATCCATATTTTGTAGGAATCCTCAAAGGATCCCACCCGTCCTCGAAGGACTTAAAGTCGGTGGAGTTTATCACTTGCTTGATTTCGGCAGCCGAATACTTCAAACTTATCAACGCAGCAGTGATAGCACCTGCCGAAGTTCCGGCAACACGTTCGATTTGTTGCAAAATGCCGTTCTTTTCCAGTACGGTAATGGCGCCAGCGTAGGCAATACCCAATACACCACCGCCTTTGAATACAAGGTTTTTAATGTCTGCTTTTCTCATGTGATTAATATTAAGCCTACCCTACTTTTCAGAAGGGAAGGGAAGATAAAATCTATCCTATTCTTCAATGATTGGCAATGTTTTTTGACTTTGCCTCCACTTGCTCTCTCAATCCAGTTTTATAGTCAATGATTTTTGACATCACCTCACTATCCGAAGCACCAACTATTTGAGCAGCTAGTATTCCTGCATTCTTAGCCCCGTTGAGAGCCACAGTAGCCACTGGCACGCCGCCTGGCATTTGCAAAATAGACAGAATGGAATCCCATCCATCTATCGAATTGCTGGACTTGATAGGCACACCTATCACAGGAAGAGGAGACATGGCAGCCACCATACCGGGTAGATGAGCAGCACCACCGGCTCCTGCTATGATAGTAACTATTCCTCTTTTGTGCGCATTGGTAGCAAAATCAAACAACTTTTCGGGAGTACGATGTGCCGACACAATGTCAATTTCATAAGCTATACCAAACAAATCGAGCATTTCGGCAGCCTGTTTCATTATTGGCAAATCCGAATCAGATCCCATCACAATACTTACTAATTTTTTTTCCATGACTTTACACATATTAATTTTTGGACTATTTCTGCTTTTTCCAAGGCACTTTCAATGCTGTCTGACACGATGGTCACATGCCCCATTTTACGGTAAGGCTTAGTTATTTTTTTTCCATACAGGTGAATATTTACTCCATCAATTGCCATGCATTCTCTTATTCCTTCGTACAGCACTGGACCCTCATAACCTTCTGCCCCAAGCACATTGACCATCACTGCAGGCATCATTTGCTGCGTGCTGCCAAGCGGAAGGTTAAGAATAGCGCGCAAGTGTTGCTCAAACTGTGAGGTAACAATGCTTTCTATGCTATGATGACCACTGTTATGCGTACGTGGTGCCATCTCATTTACAAGCACTTCGCCTTTACTGTCTATGAAAAACTCTACTGCCAGTAGTCCTTGCATATCCATGAGAGTAATGATTTCACTCGCGATGCGCAAAGCTTTTTCAGACTGATCGTCTGTGATAGTAGAAGGACACACCAACTTATCGACCAAATTGGCTTTGTGATCAAACACCATTTCTACTACAGGATAACACATCACCTGCCCATCCTTATTGCGAGCTACTATGACAGATATTTCTTTAAAAATCTCAACTTTATGCTCTACCAGTGATGCTCCTGAAAGAATTTTATTCAAATCATCTGGTCCATTCACCACCGCCACACCTCTTCCGTCGTACCCACCTTTTCGAAGCTTTTGTACAAATGGAAAGTGTAATTCACCTTTTTGTATCGCTTCTTGAATGGCCGTGTCAGTTTCATAAAATGTATAATCAGAAGTAGGAATACCATTCTGACTATAAAACTGCTTTTGAAGACCTTTGTCTTGTATCAACTCCAAAATATATGGGTCAGGCTGAATATTTACGCCCTCCGATTTCAATTTTTTCAATGCTTCCACATTGATACTTTCTATCTCGAAAGTCAACAAATCAACTGTTTTCCCAAACTGATAAACCGCATCAAAGTCCAAGTGACTGCCTTTCACATAATGCGTGGCAATGGCTCTGGCAGGACATTCCTCGTCATTGTCCAACACCGCTGTGTCTATTGACCATTTGCTTGCTTCTTGAATAAGCATTTTGCCCAATTGTCCTCCGGTGATGATTCCAAGTTTAAAATTTGAAGTTTCTATTCCTTTCTCCATAAATACACATAAAAAAAAATGATAAAAAATTAAATGATTATACGCAAAGTGACCTATTGTATATTCCTACAGGGGCTTTGCCCCTCAACCCCACTTACTTTTTTGTCTTGACACAAAAAAGTAAGCAAAAAAAGTCAAGACTCTGCCCGCTTCACTCGAAAAACTAGCGCTCGGCAGGCTCAAATCGTCCAAACTCATCCCG
>CAIUKZ010000331.1 GCA_903899865.1 uncultured Bacteroidales bacterium
ATCAATCACGATAATATCAAAGTATATTTATTTGTAATTAAACATCTACTTTGTGTAACGTTTGTGTAACTCTATCAAATAAAAAAGACCTACACTTTCGTGTAAGTCTTTGATAATAAGCAGTCGGGATGACAAGATTCGAACTTGCGACCACACGCCCCCCAGACGTGTACTCTAAACCGGGCTGAGCTACATCCCGCTCATTTTTTAGGAATGCAAATTTAATCAATTATTCCCTTTCGAGAAAGAGGACATTACAAAATTATGACATTATTTTTAAAGTTTTGAATAAAAAAGCCACTCGTGACCTTCAAAACTCTTGCGAGAAACGGGTTGGTAGGAAAATATAGGGGCTTGAACACCTTCTCCAATTGACATGGGAGCTATTTCTATGTTGGCCTCATCCCACAAGTCTGCCTCTATAAAACTGGTGAGTAATTTGGCACCTCCCTCAACTAATACGGAGTGAATTTGCCTGCGGTAAATCTCGTACAACACATTTTTCAATCCATCCTTTTCAAAATTCACTTTTACATATTCTACATTGGGAGTATTTACTCGTTCCTGTTCGGTAAAAATAATAGTGGGCGTAGAATTATCCACCAAATGATAATCCGAAGGAATACGCCCCTGTCTATCCAAAGCCAAACGAACGGGCGAACGTCCAGACCAGTTTCTCACTGTCAATGAGGGATTGTCCAATAGCACCGTATTGGTACTAACAAGTATGGATTGATTTTCGGCTCGCATCTTGTGAGTTAGTTGCCTAGTGATGGAGTTAGAAATGGCCAATGGTAACTCGGACACATCATGCCGTATCTTATCCATAAATCCATCATGAGTCTGTGCCCACTTGAGCATTACATAAGGTCGTTTTTGCTCGTGATAGATAAAAAACCGTTTGTTCAGTTCACGACATTCATCTTCCATCACACCTACCACTACTTCAATGCCGGCTTCTTGAAGAATTTTCACACCCCTTCCGGCCACTTTTGGATTGGGATCAAGAGTACCGATCACCACACGTGGAATGCCAGAGGTTACAATCAGATTGGCACATGGGGGTGTTTTGCCATGATGAGAGCAAGGCTCCAGATTTACATACAGTGTACATTCTTTTAGCCACTGACGGTCTTTGACCGAATGGATAGCATTAGGCTCTGCATGAGGTTTGCCATACAGTCGGTGGTACCCTTCACCGATAATTTTATCATCATGCACCAATACTGCTCCTACCATGGGGTTGGGTGCTACGTAACTTACAGCATATTCTGCTAGCTGTAAGCATCTTGCCATGTATTTTATATTGTATTCGATAATGTATTTAGTGTTTGTTTGTTGTATTATTTTTTATGATTATCCGCAAAGTGACCTATTGTTTATTCCTACAGGGGCTTTGCCCCTCAACCCCACTTACTTTTTTGTCTTGACACAAAAAAGTAAGCAAAAAAAGTCAAGACTCTGCCCGCTTCACTCGAAAAACTAGCGCTCGGCAGGCTCAAATCGTCCAAACTCATCCCG
>CAIUKZ010000332.1 GCA_903899865.1 uncultured Bacteroidales bacterium
AAGGTGATGCTGTTGTAATTTCCCTTTGTCATTGGAAAAAGCCGTCTTCCTGAGTCGTAATTGTTCAACATATAACGTTGCACCGAAAATTCTTTGTAGAATGTGAAATAGTCATCCGGCCACGTAAGTCGTTCTCCATTTCCCACGCTAAGTCCCCAGGTTTGAAAGTAAGAGTCTGGGTCTATGCTTCTTAAATAGCTTTGGTTGTACATACCATTCATTGAACTATATCCTCCCCCCGGCATTCCACCGTTCGAATAAAATGGATTGTATGCTGTGGATGTGTTTTGAGATTGATAGTTTGAGTTAATACCACCCATTCGGCTGTATGAAATGGATGTGGATAATGAGTTGGGACGTTTACCACCTAGCCATGGTTCCAAAAATGAAAGGCTGAATGAGGTGTATTGAGGTCCGCTGGTTCGTGCATTCAAACTAAGAGTTTGACCTTCTCCTTGTGGCACGATGCGGTAGGTTTCAGGTTTGAAAATATTTTGAATAGCAAAGTTGCTGAATCTTAACCCTACACTACCCACTATACCTGTATATCCACCGTAACCTGCCGAAAGTTCCACTTGGTCGCTACCCTTTGTTTGTAGGTTGTAATCTATGTCCACGGTTCCATCTTCTTGGTTGGGCTTGATGTCAGGCGTGATTTTTTCAGGATTGAAATGCCCCATTTGAGCCAATTCTCTGAGCGAACGCATGATGTCTGATTGGCTATAAAGCTGTCCGGGTTTGGTGCGAAGTTCTCTACGTACAACATGTTCATACACACGTGTATTGCCATTGATGGCAATTTCGTTGATGGTGGCTGGTTTGCCTTCGAACATGCGCATCTCTAGGTCTATTGAATCATTTTCAATTTTCACTTCCACTGGGTCAACTTGAAAAAACAAATAGCCTCTGTCCGAATATAGTTTGCTCACAGCATTGTCATCAGTGACAAGTTTGGCCATCATGTTTTTATGGTTGTACACATCGCCCTTTTTGATTCCCAATACGGTGTTTAAAAATTCATACGGGTAAATGGTGTTACCCACCCATTTTATGTTGCGGAAATAATACTTTTTACCTTCGCTGATGGTGATGTAAACATTCACTTTTTTGTTGTCAAATCGCACCACACTATCTGCCACGATATATGCATCGCGGTATCCAATTTCATTGTATTTTTCAATCAATGCAATTTTGTCCTTTTCATATTCTTCTTTAACAAATTTTCGAGTACGAAAGATGTTTAATGGATGTCCATCGTTAGTTTTTTTCATCACCATACGAATTTTTTCTTTCGACAGGTGCTTGTTGTCAGTGATATAGATTTTATTGACCAGTGTTTTTAGCTTTTTGTCCACCTCTATGTCCACTATCACATGACCTGGCTTGTCCGTGTCATTGCGTTGTAATACATTGATAGTAGCATTTAGGAAGCCTTTGTCACCAAGATATTTATTGATGATTTTTTTTGCTTTGTCAGAGATATTAGGGCTTATTTGGTTACCTTTTATGATGCCAATTTTTGCCTCTAGATCTGTAATTTCAGATTTTTTTAGTCCTTTAAAATTGATTTTTGACACCCTAAGTCGCTCTTTCAACCCAATGTTGAGCCAAATTTTTCCATCTTGAATTTTGGTGGCGGTTATTTTGATGTCAGAAAATAGCCCTTGCTTCCAGAAGCGCTTGATGGAATTGGTAATTGCCTCACCTGGCACGGCAATGATATCACCTACTCCAAGACCCGAATAGCCTATCAGAACAAAATCCTCATAGTTTTCGACACCACTAACCGTGATGCCCGCAATTTCATATTTGCGTGTTTGTGGTGTGCTCGAGTATTCAATTTGTGGAGTTGAAGTGGTGTCTGTTGCAACAGGTGATTGCGCCACAAGTAGTTGGCCAATGATGAAGAATAAAAAAAATGAGAGAAACTTATAGTTGTTCATAAATGTGGTATAGTGTGCCGAATGGAAATGATTGAAAATTATTTCCCAAAACGGCGTTCTCTTTGTTGATAATCATAAATAGCCTCGTACAGACTCTCTCTTCTAAATGCAGGCCAATGCGTTTGTGTGAAATAAAATTCACTATAGGCTATTTGCCAGAGTAAAAAATTGCTAATTCTCAATTCACCACTTGTTCTTATAAGCAAGTCTGGGTCAGGGATCCCATTAGTGGTCAGATGGCTACTGATCATTTCGTCTGTGATGTCATGTGGTTCTATCTCACCATTTTTTACTGCGGTGGCAATGCATTGTAATGCATGATTTATTTCCCATCTTGATGAGTAACTCAATGCTAGTACAAGTCCCAGTCCTGTGTTTTTGGATGTAACCTCAATGCATTGTTCCAGTTTAGCATTGGCACCGTCGGGTAATCTTGACAGGTCACCAATGGCCAGTAAGCGAACATTGTTTTTATGTAATGTGGGAGTTTCTTTTTCGATGGTGTCTATTAGCAATGTCATCAATGCATCGACCTCAGCTTGTGGTCGTCCCCAGTTTTCTGTCGAAAACGTGTACAGTGTCAAATACTTAATCCCTATCTCCGCAGCTACTTCGGTTATTTCTCTTACAGAGGTTACACCATGTTGATGCCCCACAATTCGATCAAATCCTTGTTCTTTTGCCCACCTGCCATTTCCATCCATGATGATGGCAATGTGTTCTGGTAGTTTGTTCTTGTCTATTTTATCAATAAGAGATGACATTGTTTGTTGATTAATGTTTAAATGTTTTTGGCTTTTGAGGTGTGATGCTTCTACAGGCACATACTCTTTCCCAAAAGTCAAAGGTTATTCCTACGCTGAAGGTAGATAAAAAGTCGTTATTAAAGATGTTGGTTCCATTCAATCCGAAGGGGTCTGCATACGTACCCAATCCTTCTATTTGGTCTGATATCATCAGTTTATTAGCCCACTGTGCATTTAAGTTCCATCGTGGAGCTAGTTTGTATTTTACTCCTACCCCAAAGTTAATACCATCTTTCACTCTACCTACTTGGTTGTATTGGAAATATGATTTAGTATAACCAGCAAATATATAGGGTGAAAACCTAGTAGTGTTGTACTTAAACGGATTGTGAGCCAGGTCATAGAAGTTAAATTCTAGGTTTATGTCTACCGTTTTCACAGCATTGTCCACAGGTACTGTCACGTGTGAATCTTTCGGATCCAATGCGTCAGGTACAGATACATTGGTGGCGCTAAACTCAATGCGTCCTGCTATTCGTTGGTTGAACCGATAGCGAAACAATCCACCGTAGGCTGCTTGGGTGTTTTTGAAAATACTTTTGTTAGCATCTCCCAAGTAGAATGCACCACCACCGGCAATGCCAATCTCAGCTTTATATTCGTCTTGAGCATGCACCGTGGTGCCAAGCATCGCTATCGAACAAACTAAGTACAATCCTAGTGTTTTAATATTCATAGTATTTTCAATGAGTTAAATGATAAACGGTTAATCTTCCTCTCACATTAATTCATCACTACGCTAGACTTTAAGGTCAACAAAAGTAGTGATAATCTTTTAATGTTCAGAAATTGCCAGTTATTCAATGCTGTAATTTAACAAAATATTACATTCATAGCCAGTTAGTAGGAATTGAACTATGAGATATGAAAAAATGCAAATAGACTTACTATTGAATTCGCATTGCTAAAGCATGATTTTCTTTCATAGTCATTTCAGCGCTATCTTCTGGTGTTTTATCTTCTTGTCCGCAGAGGTGAAGTATGCCATGAATAATGATTCGGTCCAACTCATGGGTATAATCCACTCTCCATTCTAAAGCGTTGGAAGCTACCGTGTCTAGGCTGATGTAGATGTCGCCTGCAATGCTACGTCCTTGCGAATAATCAAAAGTGATGATATCGGTATAAAAATCGTGATTTAGAAATTGATTGTTGACTTCCAGTATTTTGCTGTCATCACAAAAAATATAATTTATCCGCCCTATTTGTTTGCCATAGTGGGCTGCTATTTTTTTGATCCATTTAGTTATCCCAGCGTTATCAAAGTTAGGGATTGCGACTGTTTCGAAAATGAAATTTATCATGCCTAACTGGGTCAATTAATGAAAAAACAAATAGCCCAAAACAATGGCTGCAGCGATGCCTGCAAAGTCAGCAAGCAACCCACAAATGACAGCATATCGAGTGTTTTTTACACCTACCGATCCGAAATATACGGCTAAAATGTAAAAAGTAGTATCAGTTGACCCCTGAATGATGCAAGATAATCTACTTACAAATGAATCAGGCCCATTTAACTTCATGGTATCCACCATCATACCCCTAGCTCCGCTACCGCTTAAAGGTTTCATCAAGGCTGTAGGCAATGCGCCTACAAATTCGGTGTTGATGCCAGTCAGACTCACCAAGTAAGTTATGCCGTCTAGCAAAAAAGTCATGGCACCCGATGCTCTAAACATGGCTATTGCCACCAAGATAGCTATCAAGTACGGAATGATGCCAATAGCCACCTGAAAACCTTCCTTGGCGCCCTCGATAAACGAATCATAGACATTAATTCTTTTTATGGCTGCTCTGACTACAAACGTAATAATGATAGAAAATAGTATGATGCTAGCCGTCATGCTCGAATAAGTGGCTATTTGCTCTTTGGGCAGTCCGCTCAAAAAATAGATGATTCCAGTTATAAATGCAGTCAGTCCAACTAAAGTGCCCAATATGGTTTTGTTGAACAGATTTATTTTTTGGTAAATAGCCACACTTATCAAGCCTGTAAGCGCAGCAAAATAGGTAGCTAGTAGAATGGGTAGAAAAACATCAGCCGGATTGGCAGCGCCCATCTGAGCCCTATATACCATCACACTAATGGGTATCAATGTCAGACCAGCAGTGTTCAGCACCAGAAACATAATCATGGGATTGGAGGCCGTCTCCTTTTCGGGGTTTAATTCTTGCATTTCTTTCATGGCCTTTAAGCCCATTGGAGTTGCAGCATTGTCAAGGCCAAGCATATTGGCCGAAATATTCATAAACATGCTACCCATAGCAGGGTGACCCTTTGGAATATCGGGGAATATTTTGGTGAAAAAGGGTGCTACCAGTCTAGAGAAAGTGTTGATAACGCCGCCTTTTTCGCCTATTTTCATGATACCTAGCCACATGGATAATACCCCAGTAAGTCCAAGTGAAATGGTGAAACCCGATTTGGCTGCTTCAAAAGTTGCATTTATAATGTCCGGGAATACTTGGGTATTGCCCATTATCAATGCTTGAATACATGCCACCACGAAAGCAATGACAAGAAATCCGATCCAGATGTAATTAAGTATCATATCAAAAATGATAAATCAAAAACGAAGTTAATTGATTGAGAATGATTTAACTGTGTAAGCTATTTACAAAGATACTATTTTTTCTACATTATTCATCTTTCCACGTTGGCGATGTCAATCAATGAAGGGCTAAAATGCAGGTTTGGCAAGAATAACATCATTGTGTTATTCTTGCCAAACCCTTTGTAAATGCTATTTATTATTTGATAATTAGCTTTTTTTTCTTTTGTCAAGTAGTTCTTGAACCAGTGGTGCCAATTCTCTTGGGCGACGAGCTACAGGAATGCCAGCCTTTTCGAAAGCTGCTATTTTTTCAGCAGCTGTACCACTTCCACTGGAAATGATAGCTCCCGCATGTCCCATTCGTTTTCCCTCAGGCGCTGACTGTCCAGCAATAAATGCCACAACTGGTTTGGTGATGTGATTTTTGATGAATTCGGCAGCTTGTTCTTCTGCATCGCCACCAATTTCACCAATAACAACAATGGCTTCCGTCTCAGCATCATCTTCAAATAGTTGAAGTAATTCTTTGTAGTAAAGACCTACAATGGGGTCACCACCCATTCCCACACAGGT
>CAIUKZ010000333.1 GCA_903899865.1 uncultured Bacteroidales bacterium
AACACGCAACAGGCATATCGTGTGATGTTGGCAGCATTTACACGATCGGTGGTGGACGAACGAACCGTATTGACCAAACCAGAGATAATGCTCAAAGGAACAGTGGATATGAGCAACCAACGTCCCGAGCTTAAACTTTTTACCCTTCAAAACCAATTGTTGGACATCCAAAAATCAAGTATTTATGCCAGCAATTTACCCAAAGTTGGAGCGTTCATTCAAGGTGGATATGGCAGACCAGCATTCAACATGTTTAACAACTCATTTAATCCATTTTATATTGGAGGGGTGAGAATAACCTGGAATCTGAGTGGATTTTACTCCCAAAATTCAAACATCAAAAAACTGGAGTTGAATCAAAAAATGATTGACGTGCAACGCGAAACATTTCTATTCAACACGGACTTAAAATCGAAACAGCAAAAAATTGAAATACAGCGACTGGAATCAGTGATTGCCAAAGACGACGACATCATCCGCCTTAGAGAAAATATCAAAAAAGCTGCGCAAGCAAAATTGGACAATGGAACACTGTCAGTAACTGATTTGATACGCGAAATCAATGCAGAAAATCAAGCCAAACAAGTAAAAGCGTTGCATGAGATGCAACTACTAATGGCTGTTTATCAATTCAAAAATAATCTTAACAATTAAACCAACATAGCACAGATATGAAATTAATCGAAAAAACTGCCCTCGTAGGGGTATTAATGACATTGACATTGACATCCTGCAAAAAAACATCAAATGACTTTTTTGCAACAGGCACATTTGAAACAACAGAAGTAATTGTCTCCTCTGAAACCTCTGGAAAAATACTATCACTGAACATTGAAGAAGGGCAGGTATTGAAACAAGGCGAACAAGTAGGGACAATAGACAGCGTGCAACTTTATCTAAAAAAACAGCAGTTGCTCACTACCAGCAAGGCCATTCAAAACCGAAGACCTGATGTTAAGAAGCAAATTGCAGCACTTGAGCAGCAAATATCCACTGCCAAAAATGAACGAAAACGAGTGGAAAACCTTCTTAAAGCCAATGCTGCCAACCAAAAACAGTTGGACGATGCTAATGCACAAATTGCAGTACTGGAAAAACAACTCGACGCACAGAAAACAACACTTAACACAAGCAACGACGCCATCACCAATGAAACAAGTGGAGTTGCCATACAAGTCGAACAAATTGAAGATCAGCTTCGTAAATGCTACATCACTAGCCCCATCGAAGGAACTGTGCTAGTCAAGTACGCAGAACAAGGCGAGGTAGCCATGCCTGGCAAAGCTATTTTCAAAATAGCAAACACAAATGAAATGATACTGAGGGCCTACTTAACAGCCGACCAACTGACGCAAGTGAAAATAGGACAACAAGTAAGTGTATTTGCTGATTTTGGCAAAGTCGAATCACGTCAACACAAAGGAAAAATCTCATGGATATCCAACAAATCGGAATTCACCCCAAAAACCATTCAAACCCGTGACGAACGAGCCAACCTAGTCTATGCGGTAAAAATCAAGGTCCAAAATGATGGATACCTCAAGATTGGAATGTATGGCACAGTTGAACTAAAATAATTCGATGAGCATGATTGAGGTCAAAGCAGAATCAAAAACTTAACACACTTCCAACAATTAAGTATGTACGCAATAGAAGTAAAAGGGCTGTCAAAAAATTATTATCAAAAAAAAACAGGGAAATATGCCGGACTTGGGCAACTATCCTCTGATGGTGAGACTGTGGAAGGAGTTACATTTAATGTGGACAAAGGAGAGATATTTGGAATCATTGGACCTGATGGTGCAGGAAAAACAACTTTATTCCGACTGCTGACCACCCTGCTGACACCCAACACCGGAACAGCAAAAGTAGATGGCTTTGATGTAATGACTGATCTAAAAGAGATACGCCAACGAGTGGGATATATGCCTGGCAAATTCTCACTCTATCAGGACATGACAGTCGAAGAAAATTTGAAGTTTTTTGCAACTGTGTTCAATACCACCATAGAAGAAAACTATGCTTTGGTTAAGGACATCTATCAACAAATCGAACCTTTCAAAACCCGAAGGGCTGGCAAACTATCGGGCGGAATGAAGCAAAAACTAGCGCTGAGTTGTGCACTGATACATAAACCAACTGTGCTGTTTCTTGACGAACCGACTACGGGCGTTGACCCAGTATCACGCAAAGAGTTTTGGGGCATGCTTCGCAAACTCAAGGAACAAGGCATTACCATCATAGTGTCCACACCATACATGGATGAAGCATTTCTATGCGACAGAATAGGGTTAATACAACAAGGACTTTTTCTACAAATAGACACACCTCAAGGAATAATTGACCATTTTGCTCACACACTTTGGGCTGTTCAAAGCAACAACATGTCAAAACTGCTCACAGACCTTCGTCGCCATCCAGCAATAGACACTTGCTTTGCATTTGGCAATGTGCATCATGTAACAGTTAGCAAGCCAGAACTAACCACCTCCCAACTGAATGATTACCTTACCGAAATAGGGCATGAGGACATAGAAATACATGCCATCCAAGCGGGAATCGAAGACTGCTACATGCAATTGGCAAGAAAAGGATGACACCCACACAAACAAAAAAGACAAACGATGGAAATAGTAATACATACAGACAAACTCACCAAGCAATTTGGCAATTTTACGGCGGTGGACAACATCAGTTTCGAGGTAGAAAAAGGGGAGATATTTGGATTTCTTGGTGCCAATGGAGCAGGCAAAACCACTGCCATGCGAATGCTTTGTGGATTGAGTATCCCCACAAGTGGCAAAGGGCTGGTTGCAGGATTTGACATTGAAAAAGAGACAGAAAAAGTAAAAAAAAGCATTGGCTACATGAGTCAGAAATTTTCACTGTATGAAGACCTAAAAGTGTGGGAAAACATTCGATTATTTGCGGGAATATACGGTATGAATAGCAAACAAATTGCGCATAAGACGGACACACTGCTACAGCAATTGGGATTTGAAAGCGAGCGAGACAGTTTCGTGAAATCTTTGCCACTAGGTTGGAAACAAAAACTTGCTTTTTCAGTAGCCATCTTCCATGAGCCAAAAATTGTGTTTCTTGATGAGCCCACTGGAGGGGTCGATCCTGCTACTCGCAGACAGTTTTGGGAACTAATTTACGATGCTGCAGACAGAGGAATCACTGTATTTGTGACCACACACTATATGGATGAAGCCGAATATTGCGACAGAGTATCAATCATGGTAGATGGGCGGATAGACGCGCTAGACACTCCCAAAAACTTGAAAAAACAGTTTAATGCTAATAATATGGATGAGGTATTTCATCAACTAGCACGAAAAGCACAACGCACAGACAACTAAGCCATCCAAAACCATCAATGCCATGAGTCTCTACAAGCAATTCATCAAAAGCAACCAATTTCTATCTTTTGTAAAGAAGGAATTCTTTCACATCATGCGCGACAAGCGGTCGGTACTCATACTTCTGGGCATGCCCATTGTGGAAATAATTTTGTTTGGATTTGCCATCACCACCGAGGTTAACAATTCAAAAGTTGCAATACTTGACCCATCCAATGACAAGGCAACCCTTCACATCATCAGAGAAATGGAAGCAAGCAAATATTTCAATGTAGTGAAAAGAATTCATTCCACATCGGAAGTGGAGACGACTTTCAGGCGAGGCGAAATTGACATGGCAATAATATTTGGAAACAATTTCAACGAAAAATTGAATCATGCTGGGGGTGCACAAATACAACTTGTGGCTGACGCTACAAATCCAAATGTAGCTGTCATGCTAACAAACTATGCCAATTCGATTATCATCCAATACCAACTGGACCAGATTAGGCATCAACAACTGCCCTATCAAGTAAAACCAGAAGTCAAACTACTTTACAATCCAAGCATGAAAAGTTCCTTCAATTTCGTACCTGGTGTGATGGGCATGATACTGATGTTGATATGTGCCATGATGACATCCATATCGATAGTACGAGAAAAAGAAACTGGTACCATGGAGGTGTTGTTGGTATCGCCCATGAAACCATTTAATATCATAATAGCTAAGGCTGTTCCATACCTGGTTCTTTCATTTGTCAATCTGATTACCATTCTACTGCTCTCTGTTTTTGTACTCCATGTCCCCGTAGCTGGCAGCATCCTATCATTGACCTTTGTATCAGTACTTTTCATTCTAGTTTCCCTGTGCCTGGGTCTGCTCATTTCCACCATTTCTGACACCCAAGTAGCAGCCATGCTCATTTCTGGCATGGCATTGATGATGCCTGTAATGTTACTTTCGGGCATGATGTTTCCGGTGGAGAACATGCCCAAACCACTTCAGTTCGTATCGCACTTGATTCCCGCAAAATGGTACATCATGGCTGTGAAAAAGATAATGATTGAAGGATTGCCCCTGAAATATGCACTCAAAGAAATTGGGGCATTGTGCTTGATGGCAGTGGTACTTATAGGGATAAGCCTCAAGAAGTTCAAAATCAGACTCGAATAGGAAATGATTGCAAAAAACCATTAATAAATAAAGTTGCTCTTCAAACTTTTGAAAAGTATATATCAAAAATAAAAATCGAACAAGCATGTTAAAATTTTTATTAGAAAAAGAGTTTAAACAAATACTTCGGGATTCATTTCTACCCAGAATGATATTTGTATTCCCGGTGGTGATGATGCTCCTATTGCCCAATGCAGCTAACATGGAGGTAAAAGACATCCATGTGTGTGTGGTGGACAATGACCACAGTCCGCTATCCGAAAGATTGATCCAAAAAATTGGAGCCTCGCCATATTTCCATATCACCAGCATAGCTGCCTCCTACAACTTGGGGATGGAAAGTATCAAAGATGAAACAGCTGATGTGATTGTGGAGATACCTGTTCATTTTGAAAAAAGTTTGGAAAAGGAAAATATGGCAAAGGTTTTTATTGCTTCCAATGCGGTAAATGGCACCAAGGGCGGATTGGGGAGTTCCTATTTAAGTGCGGTGGTTGCCGATTTTTCATCAGAAATCAGAGCTGAACGGATAGCTGTAACCCAAAGTCCACAACCGACTATCAGCACATCGGCAAGCTACACTTACAATCAATCATTAGATTTCAAGCGATTCATGGTACCCGCTATTATGGTGCAACTACTCACCATTCTCTGTGGATTTTTACCCGCTCTGAACATTGTCTCCGAAAAAGAAAAAGGAACTTTCGAACAGCTCAATGTAACACCTATTAAGAAATCAACCTTTATTTTAGCCAAGCTCATTCCGTTCTGGACGGTAGGTTTTATCGTATTGTCTATTTGCTTCTTATTA
>CAIUKZ010000334.1 GCA_903899865.1 uncultured Bacteroidales bacterium
ACTGTCAAGGTTACCACACCATATTCAAACAGTAGTTTTTTCAATTTTTCAATTTACTATCAATATCAATATCAATGAATATCTAGCAATATCTATTTTTAATATTCAGTCTTGATTCTTGGTTCTAGGTTCTATACTCAAGATTTTCTCCCCTTTAGGGGTCGGGGGTTCTTTATTATCTTCTTCAAAACCATTGAAACTCCAAAACTAACAACAGCCCCCACAATGGCAAGAACTATCGTTCTCAATAGATCCTGAATAAACATATTGCTAAACATTGCCAGGAAAGAACCACCAAAAGTGCCTGCATAAACTTGTCCGTCGTTGTAAGTATCGAGTAGCTTCATCCCATTTGATTTATTGATTAGTATCCACAGCCGTTTGGCTCACAGCCGTCATCACACCACCAGCTAGTGCCACATATCCTGCAAGCGTAACTATCGCAGCAGGTATCGCTACTGGAGAAGCCAATATACTACCACCCAAAGCAGCCAATGCAAGTCCTATTGTCCGCAATGTTTTGAAAAACTTCGGTGTCGGTGCCTGAATCCTTTCTACTATACTCATATTGTTTGGATTAGTCACAAATGAGCTATTTCCTGTTTCCATAATTTTAAAAAGTTTTGGTTTATTGATTTAAAAAGCCCCTCCTTTCGGAGGGGTTGGGGAGGCTGTTTGGAGGCAATTATTCAATCCCTACAATTGCCAACACGTTGTAAGCATTATTATTCAACGAATAATCAGTATTGTTAATCGACTGCACAAAATCGATTGCCAGCAAATAAAAATGTCGTCCATCTACTGAAGGTGCATTATTCGGACGAATGGCAATGTCCTGTACCCCCGAATTGATTTCAATTTTCACCGCGTCAGAAACGGTCATCTCTGCCTCGCCCGTAATAAAATTCACACTGGCAAATCCACTTCTGAAAATCACATGCGTTGCACCATTAGGCAGATTGATATCATCCTTTGGATTGACACCTGTAATGGTAATTTCGCCACTGCCTGTGTCCACTAGGTAGGCTTTAAAAAGCACCGAGCCGAGAACTGAATTCACATTGAAATTGAAACCATTGAGAAGCACCTTTGCTTCATCTTTGCTCATCCCTTCTCCAACATGGCGTTCACCCCTCGCATTGGCATCATCCAGATTCTTTATCTGAGCCATAACCTGTGTTAGACGAGCCGTTACACGACCATCTGATGCATCTTTCCCCAACAGGCGAACAGCATCACGCAACAGTTTTCCTGCCGATGCAGCATTCGCAAATTCTGCTCCATTTTCACGTGTCCGTGCGAAGCCCGGATCATTCGCTATTCTGGAAGCATCCACACCGCCCTTTTCACGAGCCAAATATCCATCTTTTGTTTTGTAAAAGGTAATACCACCGATAGTACCTTTCAATTTTAAAATACTTTTTTGCTGAGCCATAATCGTATGTTTTTTAGGTTTATGAAGCAAAAATAAACCCTTGCACCTCGTCCATGCAAATGCTCGCTTCCGACTATGACTATATCTGCCGTTTAAGCATAATAATGCATACTAAATCAGATAAAAATTCGTATGTTTGTAGACAATTCTTTGAAAAATGGAAGTGAAACGCATTTGCATATACCCAAAGGATGTACAGCTTATTACAGGAAAGAGTGAACGTTATGGAAGAATGCTGCTTGCACGGATTAAAACACACTATCAGAAGCAAGACCACCAATTTGTAAGCGTTGACGAGTTCTGTCAATACACAGGACTAAAAGCTGAACAAATGCATCCCTTTATTATAGGATAACAGACGAATAAACCATACCATAAGTTAGTTAGTTATCTCCCACAATAATATACCCAAACTACACTAAAAAATAGTACGCTATTGACAGTATCTATACCTCAGTTCAGACATTCTCCTTATCAAATTCCTAAAACAGATACTTTATCATCCAAATCATTATTGTAAATAGCTGATAATTCTGATTTAATCCATTATATTTGCACAATAAACTAATAACTGAACACGGCAATAAACTAATATCAGGACATGCCGATAAACTAATAGAAGGACACGGCAATAAACTAATGAAATTCTGTTGAGTATAAAGCAGATTTATATTATCGCAAATAAATATGGCAACAGTACAAGAAAATTTGGCTAACTCGCTGAAAGAACTACAAAAGTTCCAAAACAGTCATAGTCTCGCAATTATAAAATCTTCGGAAATCTCCAAAGTTTATCTAGCAAGATTAATCAATAACGGTTTTCTTCAGGAAGTCATGAAGGGCTGGTATATATCATCTCGTCCCGATGCTTTGCCTGGAGATACAACCAACTGGTATACATCGTACTGGCATTTTGTTTCCGTGTATGCAAGACATAGATTTAAAGAAGACTGGTGTTTAACTCCCGAACAGTCGCTTTCATTATACAGTGGCCATCGCACAGTTCCGACACAAATTATCTTGCGCACCCCGAAAGGCTCGAATAATATCGTACAATTGCTTCACAACACTTCATTGCTAGATATTAAAGTCAAAAATGCTAATTCAATTTTTAATGAACCTCAATTTGGTTTAAACCTTTATAGTTTACAAGAAGCCTTAATCGAGTGTAGTCCAGATTTTTATAAAATGGATGAGATTGCAGCACGTACTTGTTTGTCTTTGATTGCTGATGCTTCGGATATACTGAGAATCTTATTGGAAAAAGGACAAACAAAAAAAGCGGGACGACTTGCTGGAGCATTCCGGAACATCGGAAATGCTACAATTGCAGATGAAATAATCGGCACGATGAAAAGTTTAGGCTACAGCATCCGTGAGGAAGATCCATTCGAAACATCATCAACTATTGTTTATGAAAGAGTTACATCGCCTTACGTGACAAGATTAAAGTTGATGTGGCAGACCATGCGGAATGATGTAATGAAACTTTTCCCAGAATCTGAAAACAGTTATACAGATGTTGACACTTGCATGAAGCAGATAGAAGAACAATACAAACAAGATGCATATAATTCTTTGTCAATTGAGGGCTATAAAGTTACCAACGAACTCATAGAGAAAGTGAAAAGCGGCGAATGGAAACCCGAAGTAAATAGTTCCGACTTGGAACAAAAAAATGCCATGGCTGCAAGAGGTTACTGGCAAGCATTTCAAGCCGTAAAAACAAGTATTGCAAAAATACTTCAAGGTAGTAATCCTGGAAAGATCATTTCCGATGACCTTCGGATTTGGTACAGGGAATTATTTGCACCTAGTGTTAGCATCGGATTGATTAGACCTGCCGATTTGGCTGGTTACCGAACACATCAGGTTTATATTAAAGGTTCTATGCATACACCTCTTAGCCCAGATGCAGTAAGAGAAGCAATGCCAGTTTTGTTTGAATTGTTAGAATACGAACCAAATGCTGCGGTTCGAGCTATTCTTGGACATTTCATATTCGTGTATATTCATCCTTACATGGACGGAAACGGACGTATAGCACGATTCATAATGAACTCTCAGTTTATTTCCGGCGGATATAATTGGACTATCGTTTCTGTTGAAAGCAGAAACGAATATATGGCAGCATTAGAAAAAGCAAGCGTAAATGGAGACATTGCTGATTTTACGAAATTTATATTGTCATTAACAAATACAGATTTTTCAAAAAACACTAAAATAAAATCCACATAAAAATGAATATCCAACT
>CAIUKZ010000335.1 GCA_903899865.1 uncultured Bacteroidales bacterium
AACATTTGTTACGAAATTATGTCAATAATACTCATGTGACGCTTTCTCCCTTACTTAAGCCACTCATCGCAAATTAAGTTAGAATTTCAAGATTTTAAGGTGTATTTCCCCGTCGAAAGGGAGAAATCCTGGGTTCAAACCATTTGTTGGATAATTTGCGTAGAAATTACACGGATTTTCATCAAAGAGTAACTCACTTTGTTCAGATTCTAATAGTTCACACAAGTTTACGATTGTTCCATCTGGATGCTTTTTCGAGTTTCTGTTTAGACTCACTAAAGTTCCACCGACTTCAGTGATTGCATGAAGATACATTTGAATTTGATTAGATGTCATTTCACCAAGAGAAGCAACATTAAAAAAAAGTAAATCATCTTTTTGAAAGTTCTTAAATTGATGTGCCTCGATTAGTGAAGGCGCATCGGCTAAATCTTGAAATGACTTAACGAAAAAGCAATAATCGAGAAATAGATTTTTCTGTAAATTAACAAAAGTTATTCTAACCTTAGGATATAAATATTTAAGTAAACTGCCTAAGAAACCAAAGCCATCACCAATAATGACTATTTTTGAAGCGTTTCGAAAATCTATAATTGATTTAATTTTATTAATTAGTATTGCGTGCTTTACAATATCAAAACACAACATTCGGCCTGTACGTATTGAAATCACACACACGGCAAGTAGCACCCTTAGACCACATCTAAACTTAATGAGTAAAAAAATATTGCGAAAAATTTGTAATAAAGAGAGTAGAATATTTACAATATTTAGACGTGTTAGTTCAGCTAGTCCTCCTTGATTGATTTCGATTTTTCTTGGAAGTTTATGATCAGGAATAAGACGTATTTGTATTTGAGGTAAAAAGTGTTCCCAATGACTAGATAAATGACCACCTTTAGGTTCAGGAATATTAACTAGCCTATTGAAAAAATTCTCAACGTCTTTTCTTGTTCTTAAATTTCTTGGAAGAGTCAATCTAAATAGTTTCATTTTAGCCATGAAAAACGTCCATTGAGTTAGATGTGTAACGAAAAACAGTAGGCCTTGCCATAAACATTTTACTAATGATTTTAACCCTACTAGTTTGGTTGTCTAAAACTTTTACTTTAATTACTTGAAGTCCTCTAGAAGGAATCGAATATTTCTCATATATCTCACTTTCCAAAGTTATAATTTTAACTTTTACACTTTGCTGTTTGTCTGTCGGATTAACTAACGCAATCTCGTATGTGCTCGGTCCTGTAAGTATGTGCTGTAAGTTATAGGATTGATATAATTTTCCATATCCCATAAGCAATTCTAGCTTATTCTCAAACTTTGAGATTGCATCAAAATTTCCATGCACGTATCCTCTAAAGTTAGAGCCACTATGTTCGTAACCACAGTATCCTCTGTCGGTTAAGGATGATTCAAAATCTAATGATTTATCTATTGAATGGAAAACAGAAAAAGTTCCGAAATCTCCCAATGTTTGTTTGTCAATTCCCGAATTGTCCAAAAGGTTTTTGATGTAAACAGTATTTCGAGCAAAGTTGTTGCCTGAAATAACTTTTTCAAATAAAAATTCCCCATCTCGATTGAAAAATTCAAAAATAGAATCTCTGTGGGTGGAATTGTCAAGGTCACAAGTTATCAGACCATAAATGTCTAGTAACTCAAAATAAGTATCCCAGGACTTATCTGACCTCCAAACAAATAGATCGCTAATTACAGCATTTTGTGATTCTGGACGTTTTACAAATGCTGAGGATAAATATAACTTTCTTCGTAATATGTTTGGAACATCATTTATGTTATGACCCTTAATTTTCATAAAGATCCACTTTCAGTGTTTCTAACCATTTAGACTTTATTTGCTTTTGAATCTTATTGCGATCCCCTCTTACGACAAAACTTCCAGGGGGATGTGTGTGCTCTAGGCTCATTAGGTTCATATCAAGATTTATTCCTAGCCCAAATGGTATAGCTGCCATACTTTTTGACACGAACACAGGCAAATCTGTAGATTCAAAACCAAATTGATCTAAGTCAATTGTGGTTACAGAGTTAGTTTGAATTTGTGTCTTTCCGATAAATTCCTTTGATTTACTATTAAAAATCAACAAAGAATGATTCACAATTCTCGGATTTGATTGAACGTTTAAAACAACCAAATAGTTTTTTAGTTTACTAAATTGAATGAATGGATGGAAAGTCAATAAGGATCCCTTTTCAGGCAATGGCTCGATGTCTGATTGATAACTCACCTGCGCGTATGAATTTTTGAAACCACTACTTGCTCTCCACGCCGGGATGTTAGTGCTCCAAGTTTTAAAATTTGGCAGAAAGTCTAATTCACTATCTAAAATTTTTGGAGAGGGATAAATTAACGCTAAACTCTTGTCGAAGAAAATCTCTTTAAAATCCTGCGTGGAAAATAGCCGAGACTTATTAAAGGTAATTTTTTCTAAAAAAACTGTTTTCCATTTAGTACCATTTGGATAAATTAGGTACAAATATTTAGGTTTCTTATCAAGATATTCCCAGTTATTTGGTGGAAAATAAACAATATTTACCCAACCTTCTAAGTCCATTGATTTCAATAATGGGAAGAACACAAATTCAGCCTTTCGTTGTAACATCGTAATCATTATACTATATCCTGTATGTTAGACATCTACAAACAAAAGTATCAGGATGATGCATAATGAAATATTTTAAAAAAGTTTTAGTAAAAATCATTGTTAATTTGAAAAAATTATTGGATTTGATTCAGATGAATAATAAAGAATCAGTAGAAAAAATCCTTCACGTAACGGAAGATAACTCTCAAATAGAGTTTTGTTTGATTTCAACAAATGAATTGACGAAATATAGAGCCACAACATTCTCCACAAAAGAGCCAGGAACTCTTAGGTGGATTGACGAGTTTGGGGGGAAAGGCGTATTTTACGATATTGGAGCAAATGTAGGAATTTACAGTTTGTATCATGCAGCAAGATTTCCAAATATTGTTTACGCATTTGAACCTTCAATTTTTAATCTCAAGTTATTAGCTCAAAATATAAATCTTAATAAGATGACAGATAGAATAGTTATTATCTCTAATCCAATCGCTGACGATTCTACTGTTTCTGACTTTAATTTATCTAGTATCGTGGAAGGGAGTGCTCATTCAACATTTAAAGAAACTTGGAATCAAAAGGGAGAGAAACTTGAAGTCAATTTTAGTTATAAAACATTAGGATTTAAATTAGATGATTTAATAAGGAATAATTATTTATTACCACCCTCTATAATAAAAATAGACGTTGACGGGATAGAGCATTTAATTCTCCAAGGGTCTAGAGCCATTTTAGCGGTTCCTAATCTCATCTCTGTTCTTGTTGAGGTACATCCAGAATTTACAGAATTGAGCCAATCTGTTTCAAGGATTATGTCAGAATTTAATTTTAGACTTGACTCCAACCGTAGTTCATTTGAAAATCAAGTGTGGATCAAAGATTGAGCTTGTAGATTTCAAACACCTAAAAGTTGCATTAAGTAACTTTAGTTTTAATGGCTCAAAGTTTTATACTCAACCCACTTTGATTTAGACTTTTTAGTCGATGAATCAATGTTTGTTTTCCCTGGATTAAAAATGGCCGATTTCCACTGTTTTGACTTATATTTTAATTTGAAATTTTCAGATATTCTCTATTTTTTAAGTATGCTCTTAATGATTCCGGAATACGCACGCTTCCATCTTTTTGTTGGTGATTCTCTAACAACGCAACAATTGTTCTAGTAACAGCTAAAAGTGTACCGTTTAAGGTTGCAACATAATTTGTCTTATCCCCTGCACGAGCTCTTATTCTTAAACGTCGCGCCTGAAATTCTGTGCAGTTGGAAGCT
>CAIUKZ010000336.1 GCA_903899865.1 uncultured Bacteroidales bacterium
ACAAGTAGCAGCTGATGTGGCTAAACGTCTAGTAGTTTAAGATATACCTATCAGTTTGGATGAACAGTTAACAATCGTATGTTCAATGTTCAATTTTCGAGGGTTATTTGAAAATTAGACATTGAAAAATTGAAAAAAAAAATATGAGTTCATTAAAAGAAATTAAAACACGAATTCAGTCGGTTAAGTCCACTCAGAAGATAACATCAGCAATGAAGATGGTGTCTTCGGCTAAGTTGCGCAAAGCTCAGAAAACAATCGAGAATTTCTTTCCGTATGAACAACGATTGAATGGCTTGTTGAATAACTTTTTAAGTGCTGAAGAAGATAGCGTGTCGATTTTCGCAGACAATCGCGAAGTAAGTAGAGTTGCGATTGTAGTGTTTGCTTCCAATTCTAGCTTATGTGGTGGGTTTAATGCCAATGTCATAAAGCGAATGAATGCGTGCATCAAAGAACACAAATCGCTTGGGAACGAGAATATACTTATTTACCCTGTGGGAAAAAAGGTATCAAAAGCAACAAAAAAACTCGGATTTGAGCCACAGGGAAATTATGAGGAAATGGCGGATAAACCTAACTATGCACAGGCTGTTCTGCTTGCTAATCAGGTGATGGATCTGTTCCAATCAAAGGCGGTTGACAAAGTTGTCTTGATTTACCATCATTTCAAAAGTAAAAGTTCTCAGGTAATGACCACAGAAACCTACTTACCGTTTCAACTGAAAAAACCAGAAACTGGAGCTGTGTCTCTCAACTATATCGTGGAGCCCGACAGAGCAACCATACTTGATGAATTGATCCCGAAGGTTTTACGACTTAAAATCTACACCGCATTGTTGGATTCAAATGCATCTGAACATGCTGCCAGAACCATGGCTATGCAAATAGCCACTGACAATGCTGATGATATTCTTCAAAACTTGTCGTTGCTTTACAATAAATCGAGGCAACAAGCTATCACCAACGAGTTGTTGGATATCATGGGTGGTTCATTCAAATAAGCTTTCCTACGAATATGATATAAATCTCGCCAGTAGAAAAACTGGCGAGATTTTTTTGTTGAAGTACCATGTATAAGTCAATAAAACCTTACTTTTGTGTTCTCTAATAAGTTTCCTCAATTTTGACAATGAACGTTATGATAACATTTGTAATGCTGACTTGGAACAGAAAGTCATTTTTGGAATTAAATCTCAATTCCTTTAATCAAAATATTTCAGCTGAATACGAGTATCAGTTCATTATTTTGGACAATGGATCAACTGATGGAACAGTAGAACTACTAAAGGAAAGAGAACAAATGGATACGCACCTAAAGGTGATTTACAACAAAAAGAATAAAGGATTGAATGAGTACAAGCGACTGCTGAACATGTGTAAAAGTGATTATATTGTCATTGTAGATGATGATGTGATAGAGTTTCCACGACATTTTGATTCCCACATGGTTAGTTATATGAAAACATTTACAGACTTTGGCTTTGTAGCATTAGACGTGGTGCAAAACGAGCATACAAATGGTGCAAAACCAGATGAAACTCATTATACAGACATTACACGTGATGGATTAATTATATCTCAGGGCGTGGCTGGTGGCTGGTGTGTCATCATGCGTAGAAAAGATTATTCCAAGATACGATTACGGTTCAATCTAGGTTATAAATTGAATATGCGTAATGGTGAAGATGGGAAGCTGGCATATTTAATGCATTCAAAATTGA
>CAIUKZ010000337.1 GCA_903899865.1 uncultured Bacteroidales bacterium
ATTTCCTCTGGCGATGCTAAGCCAATGGATATTTTATTAAAATTACTCTTTATCTTATTATCATTTTTAAAAGCCATATCTCTGTTTTATAAAGAGTTATAAGATTTATAATTGTAAATTGTCAGTTGAATATATTGGGTATCATCCACACCAAACAGATGGGGATGATACCTTTTTTTAATCCAAGCTGATACTTAATCCCAACCCACGAAGCTCATGTAACAATACATTGAGTGATTCAGGGATACCTGGAGCTGGCATTGGGTCGCCTTTTACGATTGCTTCGTAAGTACGGGCTCTACCCATCACATCATCCGATTTTACAGTCAATATTTCTTGTAGAATGTGAGCAGCACCGAATGCTTCAAGTGCCCAAACCTCCATTTCTCCAAAACGCTGACCTCCGAATTGTGCTTTACCTCCAAGTGGTTGTTGAGTAATAAGTGAGTAAGGTCCGATAGAACGAGCATGCATTTTGTCTTCCACCATGTGACCTAGTTTCAGCATGTAGATAACTCCTACAGTAGCTGTTTGGTCAAATCGGTCACCAGTACCACCATCATATAGATAGGTTTTACCGTAATTTGGCACACCTGCTTTTTCAGTCCAGTGGTTCAGGTCATCAAGTGAGGCACCGTCAAAAATTGGAGTAGCAAAGGTGACACCCAATGATTTTCCAGCCCATCCCAATACCGTTTCGAATATCTGTCCAAGGTTCATACGTGAAGGTACACCCAGTGGGTTCAATACGATGTCCACAGGAGTTCCATCCTCAAGGAATGGCATGTCTTCTTGACGAACAATACGAGAAACAATACCTTTGTTACCGTGACGTCCTGCCATCTTATCACCCACGCGAATCTTACGTTTTTTAGCAATATATACCTTAGCTATCTGAACAATACCATTTGGAAGTTCATCACCAATGGTAATGTTGAATTTTTGACGTTTGATCTGAGCATCCAGTTCTTTGTGCTTTTTCAGGTAGTTCATAATCAACTCTTTTACTAATTCATTTTTCGATGAATCGGTAGTCCAGTTGCTCAATTGTACTGCTGAATAGTCAATCTCACGTAGACGCTCTATTGTAAATTTGCTGTTTTTAGAGATAACATCAGATTTCAAGAAATCTTTTACACCAGCAGATGTTTTGTCTGCAAGAAGTGTGATCAGTTTTTCCAATAAGGTGTTGCGAAGGATAGCTGCTTGATTTTCAAATTCCTCATCCAGTCTTGGCAAAATGGCTTTGTCAGCCAATTTTGACTTGCGATTCTTTTGAGCTTTTGAGAACAAACGTTTTCCTATTACTACACCCGAAAGTGATGGAGTTGCCTTCAATGATGCATCTTTCACATCACCAGCTTTGTCACCAAAGATGGCACGAAGTAGTTTTTCTTCTGGTGATGGGTCTGATTCTCCTTTCGGAGTAATTTTACCAATGATGATATCACCTGGCTCAATACGTGCACCGATACGAATAATACCGTTTTCGTCTAAGTCTTTTGTGGCATCTTCACTCACGTTAGGAATATCAGATGTAAATTCTTCTACACCACGTTTTGTCTCACGAACATCCAATAGTTGCTCCACCACGTGAATAGATGTAAATACATCATCACGCACAACGCGCTCGTTGATTACAATCGCATCCTCAAAGTTATAACCTTTCCAAGGCATAAATGCTACTTTCAAGTTTTTACCAATGGCTAGTTCACCATTTTGAGTAGCATATCCTTCAGAAAGAATTTGACCAGGAGTAACCTTATCTCCACGACGAACTAGTGGACGTAAGTCAATAGTTGTGTTTTGATTTGTTTTCTGGAATTTTGGAAATTTATATTCTTTCACTGCAGAGTCGAAGCTTACAAACTCTTCGTCTTCAGTTCTGTCATAACGTATTTTAATGCATTCTGCATCAACATATTCTACGATACC
>CAIUKZ010000338.1 GCA_903899865.1 uncultured Bacteroidales bacterium
AAATGTACCTGGATGTTATCCGTGAAGAAAAACAGTGGGCCGATTACTTGTTTAACAAAGGACCTGTAATTGGGCTCAATGCCAACATCCTCAAGGATTTTGTGGACTATACTGCGGTCAACGCACTCAAAGAAATTGGCGTCAAATATCAAACTCCTGCTCCAAAAACTACTCCTATTCCTTGGTTTAACAAACACGTAAATACCAGCAACAAACAAACAGCATTACAAGAATCTGAATCAACCAACTATGTAATTGGTGTCATGAGTGACACGCTTGATTACAACGCATTACCAACGCTTTAAAATATAAAATAATACTGGGCTGGACCCAGTATTATAAATATCCTGCATTACATCAATTAGCACCTCCTTGGAAATAGACATGCAAAATATTATCACCAGACACTGCATTCATCCCGCCATGTTGTTGCATGAGCATGACCCCGATACAGGTGAGTTAATAAAAACCTACAATCGAGACGAGTTCTATCAACTGATCAATCGTTGGAAGGTATTTTTAGTTGAAAACTACAACGTACAACCCGGACAAACTGTTGCCATGGAACTGGCACCCGGGTTGATTTATTATGCCTTGGTGTTTGCCGCAGCTGAGTTGGGACTAACTTTTATCATTGACTGGCCGTTGTGCTACGCAGAAAGAGATTTATCTGACCCTAAGGTCACAATGTGGGGTGAAATTGATTATATTATTTCGCATACACATCACGAAATGTCTTGCCACGTAAAAGGACAACAACCTTGGTCCGAGTGGACACATCAACGCAATTTAAAGTTTGGAAAAACTTTTGTTTATGAAAATACCATGTTTGAATATGATATGAATTCAAGCCATCGGATTACTGAAATTATCAACACTATTCATGCTACACCCGATACACCATTGATAAATTTTTGTTCCAGTGGTACCACAGCCCGGCCTAAAAAATTAATGAACACACACGGAAAAGTGTACAAAATAGCCAAAAGAATGGTAGGGTTAAACTTTACCAAGGGTCTACGCATATTAAACTTCAATAACCTACATCACGGCGCCAGTATGACCTATCATTTTGTTCCAACATTCATGGTCGGTGGAGAACTGTTTACAGCCATTGGATGCTATGGACCAACCGAATTAGGCATCGGCGGAGTTGTGGAGTTTATACTGAAACATAGAATTAACCAGATGTTCTTGTATAGAATGGATCATGTGGAATACTTTTTAAGAAACATGCCTCGAGTAGATTTCACAGTCAACATTACCACACTGTTACAGATCACTCCTGAAATGGTACAATTAATCAAAGAAAAGAATGTCAACTGGATCTGTTCACCTTTTGGAGATACTTCTATCGGCCAGGCAATTTTCAATAAAAAAGTAGATCAAACCACAGACTTGGCCTCATACGATGTGACCAACCAAGGTAGACCGGTTGATAATTTTTATCAAGTTGAAGTAAGAGATGGCAGTCTCTGGGTCGCTATTCCTGAACTAAACCAGGAATGGCAAACCAGTGGCGATGCCTTTGAAGAAGTCAACGGAGAATTTTATTTTAAAGGCCGTGCCAATTCGTACCGTATCAATAACGAATGGCTGGCCCTGGGTGATATCGAATCAGCCGTAAACAAATATTTTGAAGGCAACGGTGCCAACATTGTAGTTGACTTTGAAATGCAAAAGGTGTATCTTGCTGCAT
>CAIUKZ010000339.1 GCA_903899865.1 uncultured Bacteroidales bacterium
AACAGTCAGGATTTTAAACTTGTGTGTGATAAACTGGATAAGCAAATTGATAAAATAAAAACAGACCCAAAGCTGTATTTTGACCGTGGAGTCGCTAAAGGGAAAATGCTGGATTTTAAAGCGGCAATTCTTGATTTTGACAAAGCAATAGAGCTCGAGCCAAACAATGAAGAGTATTATTTTTCAAGAGGGATTGCTTGTATGCACCATTTATACCAAGCAGCTATAAGAGACTTCACCAAAGTGCTGGAGATGAACCCAAAACGAATTGATGCATTGGTGTTTCGAGCCAATGCGAAGGTGTATCTTGAGGATTATGCGGGTGGCATTATTGACTATACCGCAGCCACTTTGATAAATCCAGACTATGCCATTTTGTACAACAACAGGGCTGTGGCATACATAGAGCTAGAACAAAAGGACTTAGCCTGTTCTGATTTTAGCAAATCGGGTGAATTAGGTTATGCAGCAGCCTATACAGCCATCAGACAATACTGCCAAGAGTCATCCGAAATAAAAAAGAAGCCACATTCACCTGCACCTAAGTTTTTTCAAAAAAAATAACTCACATTGAAAACCCCTCCATCTTTACAATCAGGCTCTACTCGTTCGCCATGGGCTTGGGTTCCTACACTTTACTTTGCGCAAGGCATACCTTATGTGGTAGCAATGACTTTGGCAGTGATAATGTATAAGCGATTTGGAATCTCGAATACTGATATTGCCCTTTACACTAGTTGGCTGTATTTGCCATGGGTGATAAAGCCATTTTGGAGCCCATTTGTAGATTTGCTGAAAACCAAGCGATGGTGGATAGTGACCATGCAGTTGATAGTTGGCGCCTGTCTAGCAGGTGTAGCATTTTTAATTCCGATGCCATTCTTCTTTCAAGCCACTTTGGCGGTGCTGTGGTTGATGGCGTTTAGTTCGGCTACCCATGATATAGCTGCTGATGGGTTTTATATGCTGGCATTAGACAGTGCAGAGCAGTCATTTTTTGTGGGAATCAGAAGTACTTTTTATCGACTTGCAATGATTTCAGGGCAGGGATTGTTGGTGATAATAGCTGGCAGTTTGGAAACATATACTTCTAATATTCATTTGGCTTGGAGTATTACTTTCTTTATTATAGCTGGATTTTTTGCATTGGTACTTTTGTATCATCGATTTATGCTTCCAAAGCCTGCCATTGATACAGAAGTGGAGCGTAAGAGTTTTCGGTTAGTTTTTAAAGAATTTGGATTGACTTTTGCGTCATTTTTCCAAAAAGAAGGAATCGGGTTAGCGCTCGCATTTATGTTGCTGTACCGACTGGGAGAGGCTTTGCTTGTTAAAATGGTTACGCCATTCCTTCTGGATGCACGTATGGTGGGAGGATTAGGTCTAAATACCCAGCAGGTAGGAATTGTTTATGGCACTGTAGGAGTACTTTCTTTGACTGTAGGAGGTGTAGTTGGGGGAATAGCTGTCTCGCGGAAAGGATTGAAATACTGGCTTTGGCCAATGGCGTTAGCTATTACTTTGCCACATTTAGCATTCTTGTATTTATCATGGTATCAGCCTACTGACATGCTACTAATCAATATTTCGGTGGCGATAGAGCAGTTTGGATATGGGTTTGGATTTACGGCCTATATGCTCTATTTGATTTATTTCTCTGACGGAGAACATAAGACGGCACATTATGCTATTTGTACTGGATTTATGGCGTTGAGCATGATGCTTCCTGGTATGATTGCAGGAAAGTTGCAAGAGTTGTTAGGCTACAGTCACTTCTTTGTATTTGTAATGATTTGCGCTGTTCCCACATTACTTCTCATTCCATTTGTAAAGGTAAACCCGAGCTTTGGTAAAAAAAAGTCGGACTAATTCAAGGCATTTAAGCCTCGTGATTTTGAATAATCTTTTCTACCTTTGCAAAAAAAAAATGAAAGTCAGAATACAATTCTCCCAGCAGGTAACGCTGTAATTAACTATTGATATGAAAATCCTTATCCTTGGTGCCGGAAAAATGGGCACTTTCCTTACCGATGTGCTGTGCATCAATCATACAGTGGCACTTTTTGATACCAATCCCAAGCGTCTTCGATTTGTGTTTAACACCATACGAATGACAGACATGGAGGAAGTCAGAGCATTTGAGCCTGAGTTGGTTATCAACTGTGTGACCTTGAAGTACACACTTGATGCTTTTCAATCCATTATACCTTATCTTCCAAAGGATTGTATCCTATCTGACATTGCATCCGTGAAAACTGGATTACGAGCATTTTACGAAAGCACAGGCATGCGTTATGTGTCTACGCACCCAATGTTTGGACCCACATTTGCTACACTTGAAAACCTGAGCAATCAAAGTTCAATTATCATCTCCGAATCGGATGAAGAGGGCAAAGCATTTTTTCACGAAGCATATGGTTCATTGAAGCTACGGTTGTTTGAATATACTTTTGATGAGCATGATGAGACCATTGCTTATTCGCTCTCCATACCGTTTGCATCCACACTTGTATTTGCATCGGTGATGAAACCTCAGGAAGCACCTGGCACCACGTTTAAACGTCACATGGACATTGCCAAGGGCTTGCTTTCTGAAGATGATTACCTGTTGTCAGAGATTCTTTTCAACCCCTACACCCCTAAGCAAGTGGAGAATATCCGAGCTGAGTTGAAACTGCTTTTGGAGATTATAGAGAATAAGGATACTGACAAGATGCATGAGTTTTTGAAAAAGGTGAGAAAGAACATTGAATAATTCTTTTGATAACAGAGAAGATTTAACCCCAAAAAGAATAGAAGATTATGGAAACTTTAGAAAAAGTATTGGCTGCCATCAAGCAAGCTGGAGAACCTGTAAATGCAGGGAAAGTGGTAGAAATGACAGGGCTAGACCGCAAAGACGTGGATAAAGCCATGACAAAATTGAAAAACGACGGAGCCATCGTTTCCCCTAAGCGTTGCTACTGGGAAGCAAAGTAATCGCTAAAAATGTACAACTATCGCCTTGTAAGCATTCGGCTTGCAAGGCGATAGTTGTTTAAGTGTCATTTGCCGAACTCCGACCAAGGCATTACCTGAGCATTGGTTCTATGCTGATATTCATGTCCAGCGTACACGAGGATTTTTTCATCCGTAGTTATTCCAGTGTAATGTTCAAAATGAGCAAATCCCTTGAATAAGTCAGACATGATGGTATAGGTGGCTTTAAATTCAACCAGATTTGATTTCTCACCGTTGTTTATTGTCAGATCCACCTCATGTCCATCCAAGTCACGCCAAAAAGCAATATCCTCGATTTGGTCTTTATGATGCATCCTTTTGACGTATTCTGCCATCATCATGTTTTCGAACAAAGCACCTTTGGCAGGATGAGTGAGCACTTGCTCTGGCTTGCTAATTTTCATCAGATGACAAAGCAATCCTGTATCATAAAAATACAGTTTAGGAGTTTTTACGATTCGTTTGCTCAGATTGCTGTGCAATGGCTGCAACAGGAATAGAATATAGCTGCTTTCAAGTGCAGACAACCAGTGTTTGGCTGTGGGCTGAGAGATGCCACATTCGTTCGCTAAGGAACTAAGATTGAGCAACTGGCCTGCACGTGTAGCACACAAACCCAAGAAATTCTGAAAATGTCTTGTATCTTTTATGCCAATTAATTCACTTACATCGCGCTGGATGTAGGTGAGAATGTAATTGGTGTAAAATGTTCGTGACGGAATTTGTCGGTCGTATATCGCTGGATAAAATCCACGGACTAAACACTCCTCATAATTAGAGCTGAGTAGATTGGCTGACTTTAGTTCCTGAAAATCAAATGGAAATAGTCTGAATATGGCTACTCTACCAGCTAAACTCTGAGTAATGTGTTGCATCAGATGAAAGTTTTGTGAGCCAGATAGAATGAATTGTCCCATCCTACCACTATTGTCCACTATTGTTTGGAGGTAGGAAAACAAGGACGGAACACGTTGTATTTCGTCAAAAATAACGTATTGGCTGTATTGCGAGAGAAAGCCATTTGGATCCGACTGTGCAAAGTTCCGACTGTCGGGGTTCTCTAAGCTCACATATTGAAATTCAGGGAATATTGTTTTGAGCAGGGTTGTTTTGCCCGACTGACGTGGTCCGGTGACAGCAATTATTGGATACTTAGTCATCATATCCGATATCGCTTTCTTAATGTCTCTTTGTATATTCATAGTAGTCTGTATTTCAGGCTACAAATATACAAATATTTTTAAATATAATGAATGTTACTTTGAAATTTCGGACTATCTACTTTGAAATTTCGGACTGTTCACTTTGAAATTTCGGACTACTTACTTTGAAATTTCGAACTATTCGCTTTGAAATTTCGAACTTTTCAAGCATCTAAAATTTCTTATACAAATTCGATATGTTCGGCGTGAATGTCCTCTTTGAGGAAAAGTGAGGCTGACGAAATAAACTTATCTACAGCTTCTGTGGTGAAATAATGACAAGTTCCGTTTTTGGTGCAAAGAGCTTCAATTTCAATATGGCGATGGAGGTAGGTAGCCAAACTTTTTGCAACCAGTCTACCTTGAGAAAGTACAGCTACGTTTTCAGGCAGAAGAGATTTAATTTTTTCTTCCAGCAGTGGATAATGTGTACACCCAAGCATGATGGTATCAATTTTTGGATCGGCAGTGAGCAGATGTGAAACATTCTGCTTTATGAAATAATCGGCTCCCACGGATAGGTGTTCGTTATTCTCTATGAGTGGTACCCACATGGGGCAGGCTTCGGAGTAAACTGTAATATTATCTCCATAGACTTTTTCGATTTCAAGAGGATAAGAGTTGGACTGAACGGTACCATTGGTAGCCAGCAACCCTACGTGACCTGTTTTAGTAATATTCCCAACCGCCTCAATGGTGGGACGAATCACTCCCAGCACCCGTCTATTCGGATCAAGCAGTGGCAGGTCATTCTGTTGGATGCTTCGAAGTGCTTTTGCGGAGGCGGTATTACAAGCCAAAATCACCAAGTGGCAACCCATTTCAAACAGATGAGTCACACATTCCAAGGTGTATTTATACACCACATCAAAGGAGCGAGTTCCATAAGGAGTCCGAGCATTATCACCCAAGTAGAGATAATCATATTGTGGTAGTTCCTTCCGAATCTTCTCCAGAATGGTCAAACCGCCGTATCCAGAATCAAAGATTCCAATAGGGCCTGGCGCTGTGGGTAATTGAGTATTTTTCATCATCTAATTCTTTGTAAATGTACAATAATTTATCCAACCGTCATCACTGATAGTCATCACTTTGTCCATTTCTGGAAAATCTGTTTTGGTCAGATTTTTAATCACTGTAATTGCTTTTTTATTTGCATCAAATTTAGGTGCCCTGAACTTAGCTTGTTTGGTAGGTATTATTTGTGCTTTCAGAAACTGACCTTGGGAGTTGGTGTAGATTTTTAGCATTGGCGAAATACCGTTTAATCCAGCCACGCTAATTTTACTGTAGGTGCAAAAATTGCCCAGACTGTATGCAATCAATCGCTTTTTATACACCTCTATAGCTCGTGTGACATGTGGTCCATGCCCAATAAGTACGTCAGCGCCAGCATCTATCATAGCATGAGAAAATTCATAAACATTCCCACGATCTTCTCCAATATAAAATTCTTTCTGACGTGTTACATGCTGATTATTACCACTTTCAGCGCCTGCATGAAACGATACTAATACGATGTCCGAGATGCTGTTCAGGTACTTTACATATTTAGCAGCTCGTTGTATGTCTTTGACGCTTGCCATGCCAGCATTGGGTGAGAAAGCACAAAACCCAAATTTCACACCATTACGCGTGAAAGTGTCTAAAGGACATTCTGCAAGTCCAGCATATTTAATTCCTGCGCATTTGAGACATTGTTTAGTGGACTTTCGGCCTATTCGTCCAAAATCATTCAAGTGGTTATTGGCTAGACTAAGACAGTCGAATTTTGCACTTTTTAAAGTTTTAGCGTAGTAGGTGGGCATAGCAAAGAAGTAACATCTGCCATCAGTACGACATTCTTTGACTTGCGACAAATCATCGGTGAGTACCCCTTCCAGATTGCCAAATCGGAGATCGGCATCATTGAGATAAGGCATCAAAGGAGTGAAAAGTGCGTGACTGTTACGTGGAAGAAAGCTACTATCAGGATAAGTAGTTCCGAGCATGATATCACCTACAGCTATTATTTTGACGGTGTCTTTTCGTTGGGCGAAAACCAATGAAGAAAATATCAAACTAATGCATGCTATTACAGTCGTTCTCATGTCTTTTGCTTAGTCAAACATTTGTCCAGAGTTGTTACTCATTTGAACCATTCGATCGTATTCAGCTGGTGATAAATCCAGGAAGTAGTAGTTTTGAGGATTCATCACCTCACCTTTGTAGTGAACTTCATAGTGTAGGTGTGGTCCGGTAGATTTACCTGTATTCCCTACATAACCGATTACGTCACCACGTTTTACTGATTGCCCCACACGAGCCTTATAGGCACTCATGTGCCCATACAGTGTGAGATAGCCGTAGCCATGATTGATTTCAATGCAGTTGCCATACCCTTGTTTCCAAGATGCAGTAATTATTTTTCCATTCCCAGTTGCGTAAATAGGAGTTCCAGTTGGCGCAGTAAAATCCATTCCTGCATGAAAGCGGCGTGTGTGATATACTGGGTCTATCCGCCATCCATAGCCGGACGCCATTCGGGTCAGGTTTTTATTGAGTACAGGTTGAATAGCTGGAAGGTTTTCGAGCATCGTTTCTTTATTCTTAGCCAGTTTGACTAATTCATCATACGATTTGGACTGGATGTAAAGTTCTTTGCGCAATTCGTTCATTTTCTTTGTCGTGGACACAACAATTTCGGAATTGGTCATGTCCATCAATTGGTCATAATAAGCCGTATTGGCAGCAGAACCTTTGCGGATGGAAAGTGGTATAGGTTCTGCTTGAAACACCACACGATAGAGGTTGTCATCCCGCTGTTGGAGGTCAGTGAGCACTTCTTGTACTTCATCAAACTGTCGTTGAAGAAGTTTATATTGAGCTTGCATCCGGCTTTTTTCTTGGAGCAACTGCTTTTCTTCAGGAGAATCAACCGTATACACAAAAATAAAGAAGAAAATAGCACCCATAGACAAACCCGAAACAGCATGTATCAACAAATTCTTTAGCTTAAAGGCTAAAGTATGTTCTATCTGCTCATAACTGAGTGTTTCGGTATTAAAATGAAATTTCTTCTTTGCCATAAAAAATTTGCTAGTTTGAATGGATCAACCATTGCCAAACGGTGTCATTTACTGTCTGTTTTGAATGTAAATCCAGACAGACTAATCAACTTTTATGCTGACTTTTGATGCAAAAGTAATAAAAATGAAGTACTTTTGCAGTCTCTTTTTGGAATATTAACTTTGCCTGACGACGGTATTTGCCTGACGGCGATAAATGCTTGCAGCGATATTTGCCTAACGGCGTTATTAGCCTGCGGCGATATTTACTTCGTGATATTAGCCTTCGGCGATAGATGCTTCGCAATTGTACAATGAATATCGGCGTAGCCATATATCACCGAAGGCTAATATCAATTAATATCGCGTAGCGCAATATCGGCGTAGCCAAATATCAATCAATATCGCGAAGCAAATA
>CAIUKZ010000340.1 GCA_903899865.1 uncultured Bacteroidales bacterium
ACTGCGGGGTGGGGGATAAATTCACTTCGTGAACAGACCACTTGGTCTTTGTATTCCAGATTTATCACCTTGTATTTGTTCCAACCCACTACATTGAAACCTTTGGTATATAGTTTTTCTAATTTCTTGAGCTTGGCTTCATACCGCTCAAAACTACCAAGCAAAATTATAGCATCACCCACGCGTGGCACTAATTCAACCTTTGAGTCCTCACGAATGTTTATTTGTACTATCTGTGCGTTCCAAAATTCATTTTTTTCCAAGAAACTCACAAAATCATAGATTGGCCCTTTTGCCATGCTTAATGTCACTCTGCCCGAAACGACAGGAATATAGGCTGCATAATGTGGAGACACTGGCATTTTTTCCTTGTCCTGATCTATATAATAACTTTGATGACCCACCACTCTGAACTTGGGTGAGCGCTGCAATACATTAATGTGAACAATCCCAGAAGAAGTTTTATAGCATTCGGCACGTTTTATCATTGGATGACTCCTCAATGTTCGCTCTATTTTTTCAGTGCGTATGTTTGGATATGATTTACCAATAGGATTCAAACCTACGCCAGCTAGCAATTGTGCAATTTCTTGTTCACTGATTAGTTTGACAGTATTTGCATCATCCAGTTTAACTTGCAACTCCTTACACACGCTATAATTTTTTCCGCCAGAGAAAAATTTCATAGTAGTAAGCAAATACATCACTGCCACAACCGACAGAATAGTAATGAGTATGTATTTGATTTTTGGTTGCATGATATTATCCAAATATATGAGCTAAAAATCAACCGCATACGGTTTCTGTTTTTAGCTGTTTTAGCCTTTTTGCTTACTAATAAACCTAAGAAGTGGGTGTCTTAATCCAGTTTAGTTGGTTGACTCACCTTTCTTTTTGAGAAAATCCTTGATTTTTGGCACTAGTTTGTCAATGTCGCCTGCCCCAAATGTTACAATCACATCCAATTGTTTTTCAGCTAGTAAAGGTAATAGATTTTCACTAGAGCACAATGTTTTTTGTTCGAGTTTAACACTGTTCAATATAAGTTCTGCATCCACTCCTTTGATGGGTTGTTCGCGTGCAGGATAAATGTCAAGCAAGATCAATTCATCCAGTTTTGATAATTCTGTTGCAAATTCATTCGCAAAATCGCGTGTGCGTGAGTACAAGTGTGGTTGAAACACGCCCGTAATTTTTCGTCCTGGATAAAGGCTTCTAATAGAGGCTATACTCGCTTTCAGTTCGCTTGGATGATGGGCATAATCATCCATATACACCACTTTGTCTGACTTATACACCGTGTTGAATCGTCGGTAGATTCCCGAAAACGACGATATTCCTACACGCAGTTCATCCACAGTCACTCCATTCAGCCATGCCATGGCCATTGCAGCCACACTGTTTTCTACATTTATCAATGCTGGAACACCTAGGCGAACATCATTTATTCGTTCTGTGGGTGTAACAAAATCAAAATGAATTTCTCCTTTCACCGTTCGGATGTTCTCTGCTGTAAAGTCACCGCCATCGTTCATAGAGTAGGTGTAGAGTTTTACTCCTTTTTGCAAGATTGGCTTTATATCTATGCCTGTTCGCATTATCAATGCTCCCCCAGGGCGAATAAGTGAAGTGAAATGCTCAAAACTTTCTCGGAATGCATCTGCGTTCCCATAGATGTCTAAGTGGTCTGGATCAGCAGAAGTCACCACTGCCATATATGGAGATAATTGATGAAATGAACGATCATATTCATCGGCTTCTATCACAACTAAGTTGCTTTCCTTAGAAAGTAACAAATTGGTCTTATAATTATTGGCAATGCCACCCAAAAAGGCATTACAGGATACTTGTGATTGATATAAAAGATGTGCAATGATGGTGGAGGTGGTTGTTTTACCATGCGTTCCAGCTATGCATATACCTTTGCTTGTTTTGGTAAGTTCGCCCAGTACCTGAGCTCGCTTTAAGATGGTGAAATTATTTTCCCTAAAGTATTTCAATTGCGGATGATCGTTCGGAATGGCGGGAGTAAGCACCACCATTGTGTTTTTTGCCAGTCGGTAATCAGCAGGAATGCTTTCAACTTCTTGATTGGTGATGACCATGATTCCTTCGGCAGTTAGGTCGGCCGTCAGTTTTGTAGCTGTTTTATCATACCCTGCTACCTTCAACCCCTTGGTATTGAAATATCGAGCGATGGCACTCATACCAATACCACCCACTCCCAAAAAATAATACCTTGTAAACTTATTCATAATTTTTATTTTTTTTTTCAAATATTCTCATCAGCAGTTTTATGCCTGTTTACTTGTGTTGAGATACAATGCGTATAATTTCATCAGCAATTCGTTGTGCTGAGTTTGTTTCAGCTAATTGTAAAATGTTGGCACTCATCGTTTTTAGTTGTGTTTCGTCATGTATCAATGCCAATGTGGCATCTACAAGTTTTTCCTTAGCATCCACATCGCGTATCATTAAGGCTGCTTGTTTGTTGACTAGCGCAAGTGCATTTTGTGTTTGGTGGTCTTCGGCCACATTGGGCGATGGAACTAATATCACTGGTTTTGCCAATAAGCATAGCTCTGAAATGGAGCTCGCACCAGCTCTTGAAACCACTAAATCTGCTATGGAGTAGGCATAGTCCATTCTCGAAACAAAGTCAGTAACTATAATGCTCTTCGACTCAACATCTTTTGTTGCAAGTTTAGCCTCTTCAATGTAAAACTTTCCTGTTTGCCATATCACTTGTATATCAGCACCTGCTATTTTTTGGAGTTGATTTATTATACTTTGATTGATGGTTCGTGCGCCTAGACTGCCACCTACTACCAATAAAGTTTTCTTTTTTTCATCAAAGCCGAAAAAATTATATGCCTCTTTTGCTTTTGGAGCTACTTGAAATAAATCTTGACGAACAGGGTTGCCTGTTAGCATGATTTTTTCTTTTGGGAAAAATCGATCCATTCCTTGATAAGCCACGCAAATTTTTGTGGCATTCTTTGCTAGTAGTTTGTTGGTGACACCAGCATACGAGTTCTGCTCTTGAATCAAAGTTGGAATGCCAAATGCCGAAGCAACTCGAAGGGTGGGTGCGCTAGCATATCCTCCAACACCGATGGCTATATCGGGTTGAAATGTGCGGATGATTTTTCTAGCTTTCAGTAGGCTTTTAATCAAATTGAATAATACCTTGATGTTTTTCAACATGTTTTTTCTATCAAATCCGCTTACTGGTAAACCCTCAATGGCGTATCCTGCTGCTGGCACTCTCTCCATCTCCATACGTCCTAATGCACCCACAAATAGGATTTGTGCATCTGGTTGTTTTTCCTTTAACGCATTGGCAATGCTCAATGCAGGAAAAATATGCCCTCCGGTACCACCCCCACTAATTATGTATTTGTAGCTCATGTGATTTTGAATAATCTCTAACCCGCTGGGGTGTAGAGAAGTGTTTTTATTGTTGTTAAAACTTCCTTCTGACCAAACTTTTATGTTCGGCGAAAAGGGATATATGTTAGTAAATGAATTAACTGGAGAACTGTCTGATCCATGTTGCGATTATAAATCGTCTAATTGTACCGTTGGCATTTCCTTTTCTTCTTTTGTTGGTTGGGACGCATTCGCTTCCTCGTTCAGTTTGCGGGTTACACCAAATATTATTCCAAAGTAAATACAAGTTATTAATATTGAAGTTCCACCCCTACTAATCAGTGGTAAAGGCTGTCCAGTAACTGGACCCAAACTTGTAGCTACCGACATGCTGATAAATGCCTGTATGACAATCATTAATGATAGTCCAATGACTACCAACGCTGGGAACACAGTAGTGCACTTTGTAGCTATTCTTCCCGCTCGGAATAGCAATACCAAATACAACAAAATTACAAATATCCCACCTAGCATTCCCATTTCTTCTACAATGATGGCATAGATAAAATCAGAATAGGCTTGAGGCAGATAATCTCGCTCGATGCTATTGCCTGGGAATACTCCTACCATTCCACCGCGGGCAATGGCTATGCGTCCATGTTGAACTTGGAGGTTGTCATCAGTGATGACATATTTTCCTTCTTCGTTGTTTTTTTCTGATTTGTAACGGTCTATCCGAGCTACCCAAGTATAGGCTCTGTCAAAGAGCTTTGGCATCTTTTCTTTAGGGACAGCTTTGACCAATAGAAAGCAAAGCACCAAACCAACTATCAAAACTGCACCAATTCCTCCTAGTTTTAGCAACGAAACTCTGCCGATAAACATCATGATAAATACCACTACAAACAATAGAAATGCTGTTGAGAAATTGTCAAACAATATCAAAACACTGATTATTCCTACCATGATGAGCGTATTTCTAAAATAAATCCATTCATTTTGGGCATCATCTCTAATTCGGGAAATGAAATCGGCTGCCACAATAATAACGGATAATTTTGCTATTTCTGATGGCTGAAATTTAATTCCCATAAAAACGAGCCACCTTGAAGCTCCATTTTCGCTATGTCCTTTGAATATGACCCATATCAGGAGAACTGTTGAAAGCCCTAACGCAAGATATGCTGCCATTTTTATGTATTTGTAAGGCACCAGGTGTACAAAAATGGCGATCATAGCACCACCAATCAGAAACCCCACGTGGCGCAACATCGGTCCAGTGTAGCTTTCAGATCCAAATGCTAAAGTGCTTGATGCACTATACATTTCGATGGCAGATATGATACACAGAAAAACGAATACTATCCAAAGAGTAGTATCACCTTTCACGTATTTTTTCAACAGATTATCCATCGTTTTATTATATAGGATGTTGATTTGGTAGCATGCCATGATTTACAGAGTGAGCATTCGTAATAATTTTACTTGTTGCTGCTTGTCTGAATATTTCAGTTAATTGTACGGTTGATATAACTCTGGAACTAATAATGTCTTTTAAAACCTGTCCAGCACCTACTGAAGGTAATTGATCTACGTCACCAACTAAAAGTAGTGCTGAATGTAAGGGAAGAGCTTTTAATAAAGAATAGAACAAAGGAACATCTACCATTGAAGTTTCATCTATTACTAGATAATCACATAATAATGGTGATTCTTCATTGCGTTTGAAACCACCGTGGTCTGGATTAATTTCAAGTAGCCTGTGGATGGTTGTAGCCTCCATCCCTGTACTTTCACTAA
>CAIUKZ010000341.1 GCA_903899865.1 uncultured Bacteroidales bacterium
CGAATTGTTTCTGGGACCTTTGCAAATAAGGTTGTTGAAGCAAGTTATTAATGATGGTTCCATGCACGCAGCGGCAAAAAGTTTGAAAATGTCGTACCAACACGCATGGCATCTGCTTGACAAGCTGAATCAACTGTCGCCAGTGCCCATTGTCATTCGCCAAAAAGGTGGGCGCGATGGCGGAGGATGCAAGATAAGTCCTTATGGAATGAAACTGATACGCACCTACGAATTGAAAGTATCAAGTATTATGCAGTTTCTCAAAGAGAGTAACAGCGAATTGGAGAATTGCTTTTTTTAAACCTAGCGATATTCTTTATTGTGAATATCGCTAAAAAATGAAAAGCGTTATACTTCAATTCATATAACGTAAATAAGTTATAATCATGAACTTACATCAAATAAGAAAAACGCTATTCGTAGCAGGGTGCATCTATGTCCCCTGTCAATTGGCGGGACAATCAATAAAAGTTGAGAGTAAATCCGACAGCACCTTACATTTTATGTTGAAAGAGCTAACCATCACTGCTTCACGTGTGCCGGAGTCCATTTTGCGATCGCCAATAAGTATTGATCAAATGACGTCTCACGAAGCGAAGCAAATGGGTTCGCCAAGTTGCTTTGATGCCATCGAAAACAATAAGGGTGTACAAGTTATCACTCCCAGTTTGGGTTTCAAGGTGATCAATACCCGTGGTTTTGCTAACACCACCAACGTTCGTTTCACACAGCTTATCGATGGCGTGGACAATCAGGCACCCCATATCGGTGCGCCGATAGCCAATGCTTTGGGGGCTAATGATTTGGACATTGAAAAAATTGAAATAGTACAGGGCACAGCATCGGCACTGTATGGGATGAATGCAATCAACGGATTGGCCAATATAAAAACCAAAAGTCCATTTACCCATCAAGGATTGAGCATACAGCAACTGTCTGGTGTCAACCATGTAGGGAGTAACGACCCGCTGGGAGCTCAGTTGTACACCACCACCAATCTACGTTATGCAAAAGCATTCAATGATAAAATTGCATTCAAAATTAATGGTTCGTTGGTCAAGGGAACTGACTGGGTGGCCGACAATCGGACTGACTTGGCACCTAATGTGAATGCATCCACAGGACTTATGGGTGCTGACAATCCTGCTTTTGACGAAGTGAATGGATATGGAAACGAATCGTCCAACCGCAAGACACTCACTATGAATGGAAAGAAATATGTGGTAGCCCGCACAGGCTATCGGGAGGTGGATATTGCTAACAACGATATTCGCAATTATAAAGCAGATGCAGGCCTGTATTTCAAACCTAGTCCAGACAAAGAACTGTCTATTGGCTATAAAGGAGCATTGATTAACACCAACTACCAACGCTCCAATCGATTCAGACTAGAGGATTATACCCTGCATCAATATGTATTGGATTACACATCCAACGCCTTTCTGTTCAAAGCCTATTGCACGCAGGAAAATACTGGTAAGTCGTACAATCTGAGGTCGTTGGCAGAAAACATGGATAGAGCTTACAAATCAGACGATCAATGGTTTGCCGACTACACAAAGGCATACAACAACGCCATTGGGCAGGGTTTGTCCATTGCCAATGCACATCAAACGGCCAGAGCCACATCAGACAATGGCAGGTTTTTGCCAGGCACAGATGCTTATAATCAAAAGAAATCGGAACTGATAAACATCAACAATTGGGATCAAGGAGCAGCTTTGCGAGTACGCTCCAGTATGATTCACTCCGAAGGGTTGGTGAGCTGGGACAAACTTTTCCCCACCCTGTTTTCAAAAATTGATGCTCAACTGCTGAGTGGTTTTGACCATCGAACTTACATCATTGTGCCTGATGGAAATTATTTTATCAATCCGGTTGATGCATCATCCAATTTGACGTATGGAAAGACGGGCGGTTTTGTACAGATAAATAAAGATTTGTTTAACAAGACATTACGACTTGGCGCTACGATGAGAGCTGACAAGGCCGATTATTTTGAAATGAAATTTAATCCTCGATTGACTGTGGTGTACACGCCTTCTGAAGAATTGAGCGTAAGAGCTTCTTATCAAAGTGGCTATCGATTTCCAAGCATTTTCGAAGGATTTTCGAATGTCAACAGTGGTGGTGTAAAACGAGTGGGAGGATTGAAAATCATGTCGGATGGCATTTTTGAAAATTCATACACAAAAGCCTCCATTGATGCTTTTCAGGCGAAAGTGACGAGCGATATCAACACCTTAGGACTAAGTCAAAGTAAAGCCATCGAACTGAATAAGTCCATGCTCAAAAAGAATCCATATTCTTATTTACGACCAGAGTATGTGCGCTCGTTTGAGCTAGGTATCAAAGGCTTAGCTTTGCGTAAAGATTTGTATTTTGACGCTGACTTTTATTATAATTCGTACGACAATTTCATAGCACAGGTAGAAGCCAGTGTTCCAAATACGACTATTGTGGATTCGATACCGACTTATTTGTATTCAAAAACAAAGCAAAATAGGTATCGATTGTGGACCAACTCTACGAGTAAAATATACAACTATGGAGCCAGTTTGGGGTTGAAATACCGATACAACGATCATTGGACGTTGATCGGCAATGGCACTTTCTCCAAACTGGATAAAACAGAGGACAAAGATGGATTGGAGGATGGTTTTAATACGCCTTTGTTTAGCGGCAATGCTACCGTGATAGCCAGTAATATTTGGAAAAAATTGAGAGCAAGCATCACTGGGCGCTATCAAACCAAATACGATTATGTGTCATTTCTGGTCAGTGGTGTAGTGCCATCCTATTGGACGCTCGATGCTCAAGTCAATTACAGGTTCGAACGACCAGGAATACTCGCAAAACTTGGCGCTACGAATTTATTGAACAAATCGTATTATACCATGCTTGGCGGAGCCAATGTAGGAGCAATGTATTATTTGTCATTGACTTGGGACATCCGAAAATAAATAGTAGGACGAATTATTATGTCGAATTTTAATGATTATGATTGAATGTAATAATTTCAATTGCCGTCCCATTTATGGGACGGAACAAATGTTCAAGAATCACAGGGCTTTAGCCAAATTTTATCATTGTTAGGCTAAAGCCAATATCTTATTATCCTATCTATCCAGCCCATAAATGGGCCGGCAATTGATACAAAGGTCTAAAATAAAAATTTTGGACACACAAAGGCATGATTGTAAAACTTAACTGGTCTCTCTGTTCTCCGCCAGCTGGCAGACTAGGGGCTTAATTTTAAATGTATGTAACGAGCACGACAAATAAACTTTGACACACAAGGAGATGTTTATGTGCGAGTTCCATCTGACAATAAAAAAACAATTATAAACAGATGAAAAAATTGATAATTGCAACCATGCTGTTTATGGTGTCCA
>CAIUKZ010000342.1 GCA_903899865.1 uncultured Bacteroidales bacterium
AGATACTAAATTTTGTAAGAGTAAGCAAAGGATTGATGGCTTTTACAACTAAGAAAATGTCTTGTTGGTAACCTTTTGCTGATATCTTTCTTTAAATTGATTATCTTTGTTGTAGAAACTAAAATATGAAATTATGAGTGATATATTAGATAGAATAGGAATCTTCCAGCTTGCCATGAAGCGACAAAATATTGCAGCTTTCATTATTCCGAGTGCAGACCCGCATGCCAGTGAGTATGTGGCTGACCACTGGAAATGCAGGGAGTGGATTTCAGGATTTGACGGATCGGCGGGAACCATAGTTGTGACGGCAGATGAAGTGTTGCTTTGGACAGATTCAAGGTATTTTCTGCAGGCTGACGAACAACTCAAGGGAACAGCCATTCGACTTATGAAACAAGGTCAGATGGATACGCCATCTATTTCAACTTGGATTTCGACTCATCTTCTTACAGGTCAAAGGGTGGGTGTAAATGCGCTCCAATTTTCAATGGATGGATTTGAAGAATTAAATTCAAAACTGAATTCAAAAAGCATTCAACTTGTAGATATTGAATTAGTTACTGAGTTATGGATCAATCGCCCCATGCTGCCTTTGGATCCAATTTTTATTTTGGACGAAAAGTATGTTGGCAAGTCGGTTTTTGAAAAGATACTGACTGTAAGGACTGAGATGAAAAGCAAGAGTGCTGATGTGTTGATCCTATCTGCTTTGGATGATATTGCTTGGCTGTTGAATGTGAGAGGGGCAGATGTAGCTTACAATCCAGTGTTTATGAGTTATTTGCTGATAACCATGGATGCTGTCATTCTTTTTGTGGATGAAAGAAAGTTGGACGGGGAAGTAAAACCGTATTTTGGACAAAATGGTATTGTTGTTAAAAATTATGATGCAGTTTCCAAAGAGATTTCAATGTTCAAAGCTGGCAGTAATATTATGCTCGACCCTTCGAAGCTGAACCAACGATTATTTCAGCAAATACCATCAAGTTGCTCTGTGGTCAAGCTTGTATCTCCTGTCACCAAACTGAAAAGTATAAAAAATGAAATTGAAGCAAATGGCTTTAGAAATGCCATGCTGCGTGACGGAGTGGCACTCACCAAATTCTTCAAGTGGCTTGATGAAAACGTGGAAAATGGTCAGTTGACCGAACTGTCAGTCGCCCAAACATTGAAAAATTACAGGGCAGAGCAAGCATTGTTTATGGGTGAGAGCTTTGGTACAATAGCAGCCTACGGCGCTCATGGTGCAATAGGTCATTATAGTGCTAAGCCACAAACAAATGCCGTACTCTGTGATGGTAATATATTTTTACTTGATTCGGGTGGACAGTATTTGGATGGAACTACGGACATAACTCGAACCATTGTGATTGGACAGCCCACGCCTCAGCAAAAGAAAGACTTTACCTTGGTGCTCAAAGGTCATATTGCGCTAGATGCCATCCATTTTCCTTATGGGACTAAAGGTCATCAGCTTGATGTGTTGGCTCGGCTAGCCTTGTGGAATGCAGGGATTAATTACGGACATGGCACTGCGCACGGAGTAGGACATTTTCTGTGTGTTCACGAAGGTCCACAGGGCATTAGAGCCGATGAGAATCCTACCGTGTTAGAAGTTGGGATGGTTTTGTCCAACGAACCAGGCGTTTACCGTGAAGGAGAGTATGGTATTCGCATAGAAAACTTAGTGCTAGTCGTTCCATCTATGAAATCTGAATTTGGGGAATTCCTGCGGTTTGAAACGCTGACACTTTTCCCCATGGATAAATGCCTGATTGACTGGGAACTGTTGACTGCGGACGAAGTCAAATGGCTCCAAAACTATCATCAAGTAGTCTATGAGAAACTCTCACCGCTTCTTAGTGATGTTGAAAAGCAGTGGTTGAAAAACAAATGCGACCTTTCACAAAGCATTAATCCTACAAGTTTATGATGGCAGAATTCAATATCAATGATACTCTTTTAGGGAAATCTGTGCAGATAACTCAGCACTTTGACCCTTCGGTGCTGTTTCGCATTCCACGTTCAGAGAATCGGATAAAATATGACTTGCACG
>CAIUKZ010000343.1 GCA_903899865.1 uncultured Bacteroidales bacterium
ACAATTAACAACAACCACTGAAGTCGAAAATTTCCCAGGTTATCCAGAGGGAACTACTGGTACAGAATTGATGGAAGATATGCGCAAGCAAGCAGAGCGTTTTGGGGCTGATATTCGTTTTGGTACAGCTACAGCTACAGACTTAAGTTCAGCACCGTATAAAGTAACCATTGATGGTGAGAAAGTGATAGAAGCAGACACCATCATTATTTCTACAGGTGCAACAGCCAAATACTTAGGACTACCAGATGAACAAAAGTACGCAGGTTCGGGAGTGTCTGCCTGTGCTACATGTGATGGTTTCTTTTACCGAAAATTAAAAGTAGCAGTAGTTGGTGGTGGAGATACAGCCTGCGAAGAAGCCATCTATCTTGCAGGCTTAGCATCAAAAGTGTTTTTGATAGTGCGTAAAAATGCACTTAGAGCATCTAAAATTATGCAAGAGCGCGTATTAAACAATCCAAAGATAGAGGTACTATTTGAGCATGAGACCTTAGGATTGACAGGTGAAGGTGTGGTTCAAGGTGCTGATTTAATCAAACGCAAAGGACAATCAGATGAAGAACAAGTTCATATTGAAATAGATGGTTTCTTCCTAGCAATAGGTCATAAACCCAATTCAGATATTTTCAAACCATGGATTGAGACTGACGAGGTAGGCTATATCAAAACCATTGCAGGTACACCACGCACCAATGTCAGTGGAGTGTTTGCTTCTGGCGATGTGGCAGATCCACATTATAGACAAGCCATTACAGCAGCAGGTAGTGGTTGTCAGGCAGCCATCGAAGCTGAAAGATATTTGTCTGAAAAGGGACTTTAATAAATAAAGAATGGAAAATGAAGGTTTGGTGCTTCGTACGGAGCATTTGATAAAGAAATATGGGAAACGGACAGTAGTTAACGATGTGTCCATCAATGTGAAACAAGGTGAGATAGTGGGACTTCTCGGGCCCAATGGTGCTGGAAAAACCACTACGTTTTACATGACTACAGGTTTGGTCACACCCAATGCTGGTAAAATTTTTCTTGATAATAAGGATATTACTGAGTTCCCAGTTTATAAACGAGCTCAAATAGGGATTGGTTATTTGGCACAAGAGGCATCCGTTTTTCGTAAAATGACGGTAGAAGACAATATCCGTTCGGTATTGGAGATGACTAAGTTTTCCAAAGATTATCAAGCTGAAAAGTTAGAAACCTTGATTTCTGAATTCAACCTCGGACATGTGCGTACCAACCTTGGTGATCGACTTTCGGGTGGGGAGCGTAGGAGAACAGAGATAGCACGGTGTCTGGCCATTGAACCTAAGTTTATTATGCTTGATGAGCCATTTGCAGGCGTAGACCCTATTGCGGTTCAGGATATTCAGGATATTGTGTGGAAATTGAAGGATAAGAATATCGGTATCTTGATTACCGACCACAATGTAGATGAGACACTTACCATTACCGATCGTGCTTATTTGCTTTTTGAGGGACGAATTTTGTTTCAAGGTACTTCGCAGGAACTTGCAGATAATCCGGTGGTGAGAGAAAAATACCTGGGTCGAGATTTCGAATTGAAAAAGAAAACAAGAGTTTGATTGAGACATTAACCTTATTTCAATAAATGCAAAAAGCGACACTCACTATTCTTGGATGCGGATCTGCTCTTCCTACGAAAAGAAATTTTCCAAGTTCACAAATCTTAGAAATAAGAGATAAGCAATACATGATAGATTGCGGTGAGGGTACTCAGATTAGAATGCAGCAAATGTCCTTAAAAACCAGTCGGTTGGGGCATATTTTTATATCACACTTGCATGGCGATCACTGTTTTGGATTGATAGGACTTATTTCTACATTCGGGATGTTGAATAGAACGGCTGACCTTCACATACATGCACAGCCAGATTTGGAGAGAGTAATGTCTTCACAGTTGAGCTATTTTTGTACCGAATTGCCATTCAAAGTAATTTTTCATTCTTTCAATCCCAATCATCACACACTTATTTTTGAAGATAGGTCGGTGAGCGTCTATTCCATACCACTCAAACACAGAGTTCCTTGCTGCGGATTTCTTTTTGAAGAAAAGCCAAGACCGAGCAATATCATCAAGGAAATGATTGATTTTTATCAAATTCCTACTTTCAGAATCCCAAAAATAAAACAAGGGGAAGATTTCATAACTGAGGATGGAGAAGTGATTTCCAATTCGGTGCTCACACACCAAGCCGTGAGACCCAAACGATATGCTTACTGTTCCGATACGGCATATTCTGAGAAAATTATTCCGATTATAAAAGGTGTGGATTGTTTATATCACGAAGCAACTTTTATGGATGATGAGCTAGTAAGATCCAAACAAACATTGCATTCTACAGCCAAACAAGCAGCAGAGATAGCCAAGAGGGCAGAAGTGGGTAGATTGATATTGGGACACTATTCTGCTCGATATAAAGATCATGAACCAATTCTTGAGGAGGCGAAAAGTGTGTTTGAAAACACTTTTTTAGGTGAAGATATGACAGTTTTTGAAATCTAAGAGTTTATTTCTTTCCAAAGAATGATTTGATTTTGGAAGCTACTTTGAAACCCCATATTGCACTGTCTATCAGACTTATTTGCTTTGTAATACTTCCAATGGCATAGCTAGTTATTGACTCCAAAGAAAAAGCTCGCTGAACTGA
>CAIUKZ010000344.1 GCA_903899865.1 uncultured Bacteroidales bacterium
GAAAAACTAGCGCTCGGCAGGCTCAAATCGTCCAAACTCATCCCGTCGAAATACGACGGGACTCAAACAGGACGATTTTTAACCGCCTACCTCACTTGTTTTTCGGCTCACCGGACAAGGTCGGTCGGTTGCAGGAAGCTTATCTGTCAACAAGTCATTATGCGGATTATCATTAAATAAAACTTAGTACAAACAAGAGTCTGGCCATACATTACTAACTTCCCATCCCTTTCCGCCAGCTGGTGGAGGCTTGAGAGGCTAAAATACATCAACGAATGAAAAAACCAAATAAGCGAAAAATCATCAACGATCCAGTGTTTGGGTTCATCAACATACCCAATGATTTGATCTATGACATTATTCAGCACCCATACTTTCAGCGATTAGGTAGAATCAAGCAGCTCGGACTCACTTCCACAGTGTACCCCGGCGCACAGCACACTCGGTTTCAGCATTCGCTCGGAGCCATGCATCTGATGGGTGAAGCCATTGCACAACTCCGCCAGCAAGGACAAGAAATCACACCGTCAGAGGCAGAAGCTGTACGTGCATGTATTTTATTGCATGACATAGGCCATGGGCCATTTTCACATGCTTTGGAGCACACGCTGGTCAAAGGCGTACGACACGAGGAGCTATCGCTACTGATGATGAAACAAATCAATGCAGAGATGGGTGGGAAACTAGACATTGCAATTTCCATCTTCACCAATTCGTACTCCAAAAGATTTCTTCACCAGTTGGTTTCTAGCCAGTTGGACATGGACAGGCTGGATTATTTAAGTCGTGACAGCTTCTATTCGGGTGTCAGCGAAGGTGTGATAGGTGCAGCCCGAATCATCAAAATGCTCCATGTTCATGACGACCATCTAGTGGTAGAAGCAAAAGGGATCTATTCCATCGAAAAATTTTTGGTAGCTCGTCGGCTCATGTACTGGCAGGTATATCTGCACAAAACATCAGTAGCCGCCGAAAAAATGCTTATCAACATCCTACGAAGAGCCAAAGAGCTAGCATCCAACCACGAAGTACTATTTTGCACCCCTTCGTTGCATTATTTTTTATATCATGACATTGACAAAAAAAGGTTCGAACAAGACCCACTAGCATTGAATAGTTTTGCATCGCTCGATGACTCGGACATTGTGTCTGCCATTAAAGTATGGACTACTTCCACCGATGTGGTTTTATCCACACTCTGCTCTTCATTTATCAACCGCAAGCTGTTTAAAGTTCAAATTCGCACAGAACCATTACCAGAGAGTGAAAGTGCTGCATTCCTGACGAAATACATGAATCAATTTAACGTATCAAAAAATGAAGCCGCCTACTTTTTTGCCGAGCAGACAGTGAGCACTGACACTTATAGTCCGAAAGATGACAGCATAAGTATACTATACAAAGATGGGTCTGTCAAGGACATAGCCGATGCATCAGACATGCTAAACATAGCTGTATTGACCAAAAAAGTAGAGAAGCATTATTTGTTTTATCTAAGAAGCTAAACATTGAAAACGGAAATAGAAACAATGTAGATGTTCACATTAGAATGTGTGATTGGAAGATGAAAAATTGATTTTTATGGTTAATAGAAAATAAATTATTACTTTTGCAGTCTAATTTTTTTGATATGGAGTTTTCTGCTCAACAAATTGCGGAGTTTTTAGGAGGAATAGTTGATGGTGATTCGACTGTTAAAGTAAGTGATTTCTCCAAAATAGAGGACGGTAAAAAGGGCACTATCAGCTTTTTATCAAATTTAAAATATGCTCATTACCTATACGAATGTGAAGCGAGCATTGTGTTGGTCAACAAAGATTTTCAGCCTGAAAAAGCTGTAAAACCAACCCTAATAAGAGTCGATAACGCCTACGAATCGTTGGCATTTCTGATGTCTTTGGTTCAAAAAAGCACCTCCAATAAGGTCGGCATTTCGCCTTTGGCTTATGTATCTCCATCGGCCAAGGTTGGCAACAATGTTTACATTGCACCATTTGCCTATATCGGTGAACGAGTGGTGATTGGTGATGAGTGTATGATACATGCACAAGTTAGCATAGATGATGACGCTGTAGTGGGCAACAACTGCACACTGTATTCAGGTGTAAAAATATACCACCAATGTGTGATTGGCAACAATTGCATTTTTCATTCGGGGGTTGTGATTGGGGGCGATGGATTTGGGTTTGCGCCTACCGCTGATGGCTCGTACAAAAAAATACCACACATAGGCAATGTGGTGATAGAAGATGATGTAGAAATTGGGGCAAATGCAACTGTTGACCGAGCTACAATGGGCAGTACATTTATCAGAAAGGGAGTTAAACTAGACAATCTGACCCAAGTTGCTCACAATGCAGAAGTGGGCACCAACACCGTGATAGCAGCTCTTACAGGCTTGGCGGGTTCGGCAAAAATTGGCAAACAATGCATCATCGCAGCACAAGTAGGTATAGCTGGACACATCAACATTGCTAATGGCACAATTATTGGTGCACAAGCAGGTGTTGGCGCATCCACCCAAGAAAATCTAAAAATACAAGGTTCGCCAGCCATCCCGATGATGAACTTCCAAAAGTCGTCAGTTATATTCAAAAAATTACCAGAGTTACAAAAAACCATTTTCGATTTGCAAAAACAAATTCAAGAATTGGAAAATAAAATAAGTAGTATTTCTTAATTTTGCGTATGTCTAAACAAAAAACCATCAAGCAAGTCTTTAGTCTTTCTGGAAAAGGTTTACACTCCGGATTAGAAATTGAATTAAATTTCGTTCCGGCGCCCGAAAACCACGGTATTAAAATCAAACGTGTTGACCTTCCTGACCAACCGATCATAGATGCATTAGCAGAACATGTGTCAGAAACCAACCGTGGCACTGTCCTCAAAAAAGGAGATGTGCACGTTAGCACCATAGAGCATGTGATGTCATCTCTTTATGCTTTCGGTGTGGACAACTGCTTGCTAGAAGTGAATGCGCCTGAATTTCCCATCTTGGATGGAAGCGCAAAACTGATTGTAGAACAGCTGTTGAAAGTAGGATTTGAAGAACAAGCAGCAGAAAAAGAATACTACATCATTCGAAAAAAAATTGAGCACATTGATGCTGAGACAGGAGCAAAAATTACCATTTTACCTGATGATGAATTTAGCGTGGATGTACACGTGGGATACAAATCAAATGTGCTCGACAATCAATTTGCCAGTCTAGGTACATTAGACAAATTTGCTGAAGAAATTGCTGGTGCTCGTACCTTTGTTTTCGTTAAGGAAATAGAGACATTGCTTAGCATGAACCTTATAAAAGGTGGTGACTTAAAAAATGCAATTGTTATTTATGACGAGGAAAAAACTCAGGCTGACTTAGATAAATTGGCTGACCTACTGGGACAACCTCGTCACGACGCCACTCGCCTAGGTTACCTGAATGGTGGATTGAAATACAACAACGAGCCTGCTCGCCACAAACTATTAGATGTTATTGGAGACTTAGCTTTGATCGGAATGCCTATCAAAGGAAAAGTGATTGCCACATTCCCTGGGCACAAAATCAACACCGATTTGGCCAAAGTAATCCGCAAAGAACTCAAGAAAAACGAAATCCAAGCACCAATCTACGACGACACCATTGCTCCAATTATGGATGTGAATGGCATAAAAAAATTATTGCCACACAGATGGCCATTTCTACTGGTAGATAAAATCATTGACATTCGCGAATCAATCATTGTGGGTGTAAAAAATGTAACTGCCAATGAAACATTTTTCATGGGTCACTTCCC
>CAIUKZ010000345.1 GCA_903899865.1 uncultured Bacteroidales bacterium
AGTACTATCTGCAACATTCAAAGCTTCAAGTTTACGTTCCATTTTCACCTTAGAAGTGTCAGAAATGGAACCTAAAGAATAATTTAGTTTACCAAACTCCATCATAAGCGCAGTGGTCTTCTTAGTAGAATCAATTTTGCTTAGATAAATAGTAAACTTTGAAATAGCAGCAGAATAATCCTTATTCTCACTTAGCATATCAGACATATCCTTATATAATTCTACTCTAGAAGAGTCATAAGTCAAGGCTGTGGTGTATTGTTCGATGGCTTTTTCATATTGTTTGGTATCGCGCAACACCTGTCCATAATAGCGAAAATCCAAATAGGTAAACTTGGCATTTACCGATTTATTAAAAAGCCTATCGGCTGATATCATCGCATCATCATATTTCTTTAACTCTGTGTTATTGTACATAGAAATACGATTGAAAGCAGGATTATGGGGATCTTTTACTAAACCATTGTTTGCAATTTCAATAGACTTTAAATACTCTTTATTAAAAAACAAAGTCAATGCGTAGCGTGTCAAGTCTTGTACTGTTGAATTTCCCGATTTCAAGTAGTTTCCATACAATTCTGCCGCTTTTGCAAAATCATTTTGAGCATAGTAAATATCTGCCATCTCTCTGTCTGCCAATAAGAAAGTAGGAACTTTAGCTTTTAGTTTTCCCAACATTTCAATAGCCAAGGTAGGATTTACCTTTCTATAAGCTCTGGCATATTTGATGTAAGCCTCTTTACATGAATTGTCAAACAAGATGGCTTGCTCGTAATTGGAACAAGCAGCACCTACATCCTTTTTGGCTACATAAATATCGCCTAACAAAACTGACACAGGTGCATATTTTGCTTTCACCTTTTTTGCTTTTTCTTGATAAATAAAAGCATCATCTATCAAGTCATTTACCAAATAGGCGCGACTGGCAGCAATCAACACATCTACATTTTTATTGCCATTCTTCATGCGTAAAGCATTTTGAATGTCGGATTCAGCCTCCTTTTTATTGGTCTTAATCTTAAGCATTGCCAGTCCAATTGCATTCAATGAACTCGCTGGATCAACCGATAGACCTTGTTTAAAATACAAACTTGCCGAGTCAGATTTACCTTCCTCGAAATACACATTTCCAAGATAATAACAAGGTTCGGCGCTAGAAGCAGCATCTTCTTTAATTTCTTGAATCAACTGTGGTTTTGCAACCTGAGGAAAACCTGCATTATAATAGGCTATTCCTTGACCACCTTTGGCTTGCAATGTAGTAGTACCCACAAATAGAGCACTTAGAAGAAGAAAAGAATAAATATTTACTTTCATCTGTTTATAATTGTTTTTAGTTGTCAGATGGAACTCGCACATAAACATCTCCTTGTGTGTCAAAGTTAATTTGTCGTGCTCGTTTCGTCTTATTATTGTTTTAAAATTATTGAAATCAATCGATTAAAATATTACTCTTTGTTTACATGAACCAACCGTAAGGATTGAGTGGCAGGGACTAAAGCTGACTTTAGAATTATTCTCTGTCCCTTGTCGCCCGTAAAAAAGGTAGTCAAACCAGATGGTAGTGCACCAATTGGATCGTTTAACAAAATATATACTCTCCGTACCAAAGGATAATCGCCATACAAGAGGTAGGCTTGAAAGGGTTTGACGCTGTTCAATTCAGTGGCTGGATAGTCCTTACTGACAGACATCACCCTGATTTTATCATTGAAAGACAACTGCGTGGAGTCTGACTTATCCCCTAGCCAATTCACACCTATCACCCCGATAGCATTGGGAGTTGAAGAAACATACTTTATGACTTCCAAATTGGACTTCTTTGCGTACAAATTGTCCTTAGTCATTGGTATTCCTCTTAGGATAGAATCAACAGCATAACGAACGGTGCTCGAATTGTTGTTATCAAACACTATCTGAAGTTGGCCATACTTGGATTTCGGATTTAATTCTTTCCAAGTGCTAACTCTACCAGATAGGATATTTTTAAGCTCAGCAACCGAGATAAGCGTATCAGGATTGGTTCTATTAACAATCAAAGCTATACCATCAGTAGCTATTTTAATAGACCGAGGATATAGCTTTTTATTATTGAGAGATTTTGTCTCCTTTGCAGACAAAGACCGAGTTGCAATTGCAAATCTAACACTATCCTTGAGAAACAAGTTTATTGCCTCTGTCTCGGTAGTATAGATAGGAGTAATTGTGGCAGCAGGTGTTAATGCATGATATACTTCCAATTCCTCTTTTACAATTGGCTCAAAAGTCTCATCCACAGCTATTTTTATACTTCCAGAGGTATAAGTCTGCGCTTCACCTTTTTTCTTGTTCTCACAAGAAAAAAGGGAAAGCGCAGTCAATACAATTAAAAGATTAAAAACCTTCATAGGACAATTCTATTCAGCCAACTTGAAACTAACTGGCAAAGTGTAAGTAACGGCCACATTTTGACCATTTTGCTTTCCTGGAATAAAATCAGGAATTAATTCGGCAACACGGATAGCCTCTCTATCGCAAGCAGGATCCAATGAACGAACCACTTTTACTTTAGATACTTTTCCTGTTTTACCTACTACAAACTGAATGATAACCTTTCCTTGAATTCTATTTTCCAAAGCGATGGCAGGATATTTCATGTTCTTACCTACAAATGCTTGTAGCTCACCTTCACCACCTGGAAACTGTGGTTGTTGCTCTACAAAAGAATATACCTTTTCTTCTACAACTTCCTGTGTAACCTGCTGAACTTTCTCTTCAGGATCCACCTTTTTATCAGAACCACCTGTAACATCGATAATTGAAATATTGGGAGCTTTATCAAGTTCTTGTTGTGACTTTAACTCGTCAGCCTCACTCACTTTACTATCTTCAGTAATTACTGGTGGCGTAAACTTTACTTGATTTATAACTTCTTTAGGAGGCTCTACATCAATTATTTTTTCAATTTTCTCTTCCTTTGGGGTGTTATCCAAAGTAGCCATTACTACTTTTTCCTCATTTGCTTCTTTCGCGTCAGGCGTTACCATTTTGATAAGCTGAGGTGAAAGAAAGCCTACAACTGCTACAATAGTGATTACAAGCATTGCAATATTGTGTCGCTTAGGAGATTCTTCGCGAAGCACATAGGCACCATAGGCCTTGTTTTTACCTTGAAAAACAAGGTCACGCCACTCTATTGAAGTTAAATCTATTTTACTCATTTTACTTTAATTTTAGGCGTTACACTATTTTAAATTACTTAAAGGTAAGTTATTAGCCAACTCATACGATTTAATTAAATCCCTATCTTGTTTGCTAATCGGAACAATCACATATTTACCAATACTGCAAATTTGCATTTCATCCAACGCATCCACTAGATTCTTGTAATTTGCATCATCGGTTGCCTTGATAATTACCGTTGGAGTTTCCTTTCCACCTTTTGCTTTTCTCACTAACGAATCACAAGCTTCCTTGGATATCAATTTATCGGATTTCTCCTTTTTCAATTTCTCAACCTCTTTTACCGCATCCACGTTTTTGGACAGCAAAAATTTACGCAATCCAGATGATTTGTAAGTTGTGGGGTTGAGTGAGGTAGGATCATTATATTTTGGTTCACCAGTAAAATAATAAACCTTGTCCTTACCTGACAGCAAAATGGTAATTGCCTTAGAAGCTTTTACTTTATTGGCTTGATCTTGCTGCACTTTATCATTACTTGGCATGGTGATTTCCATCGTTTGAGGCTTACTCAAGGATGTACAAAGCATAAAGAACGTGATAAGTAACATATTCATATCCACCATGGGGGTAAAGTCCACGTGCATACTCATTTTTTTCTGCTTACTTCCGCCTTTTTTCTTTTTTCCGCCGCCTCCGTCGTTACTTTCTAATTGAGCCATAATTTTTCTATTTTTCTGCTACTTCCTTAAGCGATGTAATTAAATTGTACTTATTCTCATTCAAATCTTGAAGAGAATTCATCACGTTTTTGATTACTAAATACGGAGTTGCCATATCGGCTTTAATAGCTATACGAAGCTGTTCTTCTTTGGGTCTTGAACTTGTAACACTTCTAGCACATTTTATCCATACTTTGAATTGATTATCTAATGAGTCATTAGGTATTCCGTAATCTTTAAGAATCTCGTCTTGTTTGGATCCTTTCAGAGCCAAAAAAGCCTTCATTTTTGATATTGGCACTCCGAATGTTTTTTGAATCATAAACGAACGAATTTCTGCATCCGTAAATGTCATTTTATATTCTTCACCAACTGCTTTCAAGGTATTTACCATATCGGCTTGTTTGTCCAAACTCATAAATACTTTTCCTTCCGGATCTATCAATACTTGTAGAATATTGGTATCGGGTATTTTGATTTCAGACACTGACGCTGGAGTGGCAACT
>CAIUKZ010000346.1 GCA_903899865.1 uncultured Bacteroidales bacterium
GAAAATGTAAAACAAAGCAATTGGGGAGATTCCAAACGAAGTCGATTCCCGCAAACACGCATGGGAGTTGAACAAGTTTACTTCGATGCTTTTCAACGTGCCAAAGATTACATGCGAAACAAAGAACTTTGGGAAAAAGCGGGCTCATCCCAACGCTTAAAAATGGAACCTTTTCGTCGCGATTTGGAATTGGATGCCATTGTGGAAATAATATTATCGACAAATATACACTTTTCTACAACACAAAAGTAAGCTGCTCAAAAATCACACCTTGAAGATAGTCCGTTCTATTTGGAGTTTCCATCACAAGCAATTCACAGTCATTATCTCATCGAGGTTGGTGGTATAGCGAGGCGATAGCCTTTATTGGTTCATCCGCCATAAACGACTGGGAACTTGTGTAGCAAGACGGATTTTTTGCTGCCCACACCGGGCATTGATATCATCATCGAAATCAAGAAATCATCGGCCACTTGATGCAAAAAAGAGATACTCATTCGAATTTCTCGTTTCTCTTTTGTTAGTATTGCAATGCTTACCTGTCAGATGCCATCGCTTGTTCGTCAGACGCCATTTCTTACCTATCAGAGGCCTTCGCTTACCTGCCAGACGCCATTTCTTACCTGCCAGATGGCTTCGATTGCCTGTCAGATGGCATTTCTTACCTGTCAAACGCTTTCGCACACCTGTCAGACGCCATTTCTTACCTGTCAGATGGCTTCGCTTGCTTGCCAGATGGCATTTCTTACATGTCAGACGCCTTCGCACACCTGTCAGACGCCATTTCTTACCTGTCAGACGCCTTCGCTTGACTGTCAGATGGTTTCGCTTGACTGTCAGACGTCATTGTTTGCCTATCACACGTCATTACTTGCCTACAATAGTCGTCATCGCGTCTTACTCCCTCTCCTTCGGAGAGGGTTGGGGAGAGGCTCTAAAAGGCGATGCAGGAAGTCCATCCTTATTCATCAGATTGCAGTTGGGTTTATTTTCCCATCCGTACCTCACTGCCACAGGGACTTTCACCTCAGGTGATGTGACCACCACCGTATTGCCATCAATGGTTGCAGTGGCTTTATAAAACTTCATATCTTCACCCGCTATGGTGAAACCCTTGAGCAATGCCCCATCCTTCGCACACAATCCACCACCTACTTCGGTAAATTGCACCCGAATGCTAGTACCCTCCACTTTCATGCTTTCGTACATTGGGCCAGATGCCTGTATGGATTCATGATACGCCACTTTGCGGGCTACCAATGCAAGTCGCTCTCCTACCTCTTTTTTGTTGTGGGGGTGTAGGTTGTTGGCTTTCACTAGGTCGATGGTTACCGCCATGCCTGTGTTGGGATAGCTGAGGGTGTGTAATTGAGCTTCGCGAAGTTCTGCCCACTGATCTTTTTCCTGATATTGATTGGAACTATAGCCGGGAAGTTGTACAAATAAAAACGGAAGATTTCCTTGCTTCCACCTGCAACGCCAATCTTGAATGAGTAAGGGGAACAAAGTGCTGTACTCCTTGGCTCGATGTGCATTGCCTTCACCTTGATACCATATAAATCCTTTTAGTGAATATGGAATGAGTGGAGCAATTTTAGCATTGTATATCAAACCAGGTATTTTGTTGTATCCATCGTCCTTCACAAATGCCTGTTCGAGATTTGCATTGTATTTCCAGTTGCCACTCAGAGTCATTTTGTTTGCTTTGCCGTTGTTGGTGGTCAAAAACATACTGTCTGATGGACCGAGTAGTCCACCTTTTCCCCACATATCTAGCAATCTTATTACCACTACATTATTGCCTTCTTTGACATATTTGGCTGGTACTTTAAAAGAACGATATTGATCAAAATCCATTTCGGTGGAGCCTATTAATTCTCCATTAAAATAGACATGGGCAGCAATGTCAAGTTGTCCAAAGCTTAGTAACAAGTCCTTGCCTTTGTATTTTTGGTCGAGTTCCAACGATTTTCTGAACCATATTACACCATCATATTGTCCCAACTCTGTTTGTTCGATGGCTTGCGGCACGGTCATCGTTTTCCATTGATTATCATCATAATCTGGCAGATGCACCTTTGATTTCAATCCATCGAAAGCAGTGCTAGCCAATGACCAACTAATGCTGCTGATTTTTGTTCGACTCGAAATCACATCGTTGGTAACGCCCGTTTGAATAAAGTCATCAATGCGTTTTTTCATATCAGGCATGGTGCGTAACATGTCCTGACTCACCCACGCTTCGCAAGCTGTTCCGCTCCATGTATCTTTTATGAGACCGATAGTTACATGTTGATCCTTCTCTATCTCCTTTCCGAAATAATAAGCCACTGCCGAAAAGTTTTTCACAGTATTACTATCACACTTTAGCCATGGTCCTCCTTCCACATCAGCCTTCGGAGTGGTGGACAATGCATTATTGACTGCAAAGAAACGAATATTTGGAAATTGCTTGGCAGTAATTTCATCCCGTGCATGTTCCGAATTTTTCACCGAAAAATCCATGTTGGACTGTCCACTCGCTAGCCACACATCGCCAATAGCCACGTTGTTGAATATTTTGGTGTGGCTTTCATTTTCAATTTCTAAACACCATGGACCTTCACTTGCTTTCATAGGTGGTAAGTAAAGCATCCATTTTCCGCCAGCATCGGCTCTGCATGACTGTTTTGCGAGGGTAAATTTTACAGCAGCATGGGTAAGTCCTTCAGCCCCTTTGTTGGATAGTGGATTTGCAGCAGTGAGTCCACTCATCTCGCTAGTAAGCGATACCGACACCAGACTATTTGGTACAGCCGTACCCCATATCGCCACATTTGTCTCACGCTGTAGCACCATATTATCTGAGAAAATAGCAGGAAGATATAATTGCGAGAATGTGCAGAAAGCAACAAAGGTAGATAGAAATATAAGAATTATTTTTTTCATAAAATAGGTCAACCTTAAATAGTGAATAACTATCAAAACACAAAGGTAAAAATAAAGTAGGTAAAAGTATGTATAATAATCAATGAACTTAGGGAATAACTACAACCAATTCCCCAGCCACAAATCACAAGTCAGCATAGCGTATCTAAAAAGCATAAATGGGTTAAATACCAACTATTGGGTATTGATAACTGTTACACTATTAGTAATTTTGCAAAAGAAAATTGAAATTATATAACGATGATTAAAAGAATACTTTACATAATAGCATTTACATGCTTAGCACATAGCGCAGCACAAGCAGCTGGTACCA
>CAIUKZ010000347.1 GCA_903899865.1 uncultured Bacteroidales bacterium
CCAATTTGACTTCAACGACTTTATTTCCCAGATCCAACAAATCAAAAAAATGGGAAACATCAAAGACCTAGCCGCTATGATACCTGGCATGGGCAAAGCATTGAAAGATGTGGAAGTGGACAACGATGCTTTCAAAGGCATCGAAGCCATCATTCACTCCATGACACCCTACGAACGCGCCAACCCTAGCTCGCTCAACGGCAGCCGCAAACAACGCATAGCCAAGGGAAGTGGCACCACCATCGTGGAAGTAAACCGACTGCTCAAACAGTTTGAACAAACCAGCAAGATGATGAAAATGGCTACTGTAAGCCAAGGGAAATTGAAAATTGGGAAGAGAAGGTAGCCACCCCTAACCCCTGAAGGGGAATGGAAGACCCCTAACCTCCGCCAGTGGGCGGACAGGCTCTAAAGGGGATAAGAATTAAGAAATGAATGTAAGACTAATTTTGATATAAAAACAGGCAGAATAATATGGAAAATAAATCAAACACAAACTCCCCTTTAGGGGTTGGGGGTGAGCTTATCGACGGAAAAGCCATTGCTGACCAAGTTAAGGCAGAAATTGCCGAAGAAGTAAAATTGATGGTAGCAGCAGGCAAACGCGCTCCACACCTAGCTGTAATCATTGTGGGGCATGATGGCGGAAGCGAAACGTACGTGGCTCACAAAGTAAAATCGTGTGAACAAGTGGGATTCACTTCTACCAAAATAACTTTCGAAGACGATGTAACGGAGGCTGAACTATTGACCAAAATTGATGAGTTAAACAAGGACAATGGGCTGGATGGGTTCATTGTACAACTACCATTGCCAAAGCACATATCGGAGCAAAAAGTAATCGAAGCCATTGATTATCGCAAAGATGTGGATGGTTTTCACCCTGTCAATGTAGGTCGTATGTCCATCGGGCTACCCTGCTATGTGTCAGCTACTCCTTCGGGCATCATTGAATTGTTGAAACGATATAATATTCCTACTGCTGGTAAAAACTGCGTGGTGATCGGTCGTAGCAATATCGTGGGTAAACCTGTAGCGTCGCTTATGATGCAAAAAGGATATCCTGGCGATGCCACCGTTACTGTATGTCACAGTCGTACCAAAAACCTAAAAGAAATATGTCTGCAAGCTGACATCATCATCGCAGCGCTAGGCATGCCAGAGTTCCTGACTGCTGATATGGTGAAAAATGGTGCTGCAGTCATCGACGTGGGTACTACTCGTGTGCCGTCTGACAAAACAAAAAGTGGCTTCCGACTTAGCGGCGATGTGAAGTTTGACGAAGTAGCACCTAAATGCTCATTCATCACTCCAGTTCCTGGAGGAGTAGGTCCAATGACCATCGTGTCATTATTGAAAAACACTCTCTTGGCTGCTAAAGGCGAAATATACTAAGCAACAGAATATGGCAACCTTTTATGCCCCGAATATTAATCATGAAGCGATTCTCCCCGAGGAAGAATCGCTTCATGCCGTTAAGGTGCTGCGCTTGACAGCTGGCAGTGAGATTACCATCTACGACGGGATAGGCAATGCATTTCAAGCACGCATCACACTCCCTCATCCCAAGCGATGTGGCGTGGAGTTACTATCCAAAACCGAAGCTCCACTCCCAATGGCGCGTATCCACATTGCCATAGCACCTACCAAAAACATCGAACGCATAGAGTGGTTCGTCGAAAAAGCCACCGAGATAGGCATTCACACCATCACTCCCCTACTCTGCCAGCACTCCGAGCGCAAACAAATAAAGACTGACCGCCTCCACAAAATCATCGTATCGGCGTGCAAGCAGTCCAAAAATCCATTTTTCCCTGTTCTGAATGAACTATCCACTTTCGAGCAATGTATCGGCACAGCACAAGAACCACAAAAATTCATAGCCCACTGCTACGAACAAGACAAGAAACAACTACACACTGAGCTAAAGCCAAACACCGATGTGCTCATTCTTATTGGTCCCGAAGGCGATTTCAGCGAAGAAGAAGTAATGGCTGCCATCAAAGCCGGATTCATTCCTGTAACTCTAGGCAACAC
>CAIUKZ010000348.1 GCA_903899865.1 uncultured Bacteroidales bacterium
ATTATAATCACCAAAATCATAGTTTTTGGGGTTTGTAGATATTTTGGAGCGTTTGTTACTTGTTGGGTGAACAATGTTTCCTGTTTAGGAATGAATATTCTACTTTGTGATGGAGGTGGAGTGTGGGAGGGATTATAAAAAAACAAACCTACTAAAGATTCATTCTCTAGTAGGTTTGCAAAGTATGGTGTTCTATTAGAAATTATCTAATAATTTGAACTTTTTTGAACAATTGAGTATCAGCAGTTTTGATTTTCAAAATATAGCTACCATTTTCTACATTGCTTACATTTAAAGTAGATACATTGTTAGCAGAGATAACCGAAATGCCATTTAAGTTGATAAGCTCTAGTGATTGGATGTTGTCAACTCCAGAAACATTCACATTTTCTGATGTTGGATTTGGAAACACAACTGCTTCTGTAGCGTTTGCATCATTGATGTCAGTAGCTACTGATTCATATTTTACAATGAGTTTTGGAGCAGCCGATGCCTCACCTTCAAATGCTTCTACTTCTCGTGTTCCTTTTCCTTTGATGAAAAATGCAACCGCATTTCCAGATGCCCAGTTGTTTCTGTCAACAAGTTTTTGAAGAAGTGGAGCAATGTCAGATGTTTGAGCTTTGGTGTCAACTACATTAAACTCGCCAGCAGCAATGGTCCATTTGATAGAGTCAGTCATTCTTGAACGAGAAGACACACTATATGCAACGCTTTGTGCATTGTCATTGAATACTGCAGCATTGTCAGTATTTTCAGCCCAAATATATACTTCAAAAGGGTCAGCATTTTTTGATGTATTGTCCAATTCAAACTCAATAACAGCTGAATTGATTTTTGTACCTTTAGCCAAACTAACATTTTTGAAACGTAGTCCCACCATTTGAGGTGTAAGTCCGTCTTTGCTCTCACTGCCTAGTTCCAGGTCCGAGCTTTGATAGTCTGTTGCTCCTGCTTGGGCTGGATCCAGCCATTCTTCCATGTCGTCAGCACCATCATTTATTTGAAGCGTAAGTGTTTGTTCTACAGCAAAAGCTGAAACAGAAAATAGTAATAATCCTAAAAATAGTAGTTTTTTCATTTTGTTGATATTTTAAAATGTTTATTCTGCAAAATTCCACATTTAATATTACAATGATGAAACACGTCTATTACTAATTGATTAAATAGCTGTTACGATTTGATAACATAAGGCTCTGAAAATCAAAACATCCTCACTAGCCTAAGCCAGTGAGGATGTAAGTGTGTTTGTTTCTTTCCGTTGTCTATTAATCTTTGATTAAGGTGCTATGCGTATACAAAAATTCAGGGTCTAAATCGGCCTCATTTTCCCATTCTATTGTGTCAAAACTAACCCGTACAGAATTGAATATCCGAACATCCTTCAAATCTTTAAATATTCCAGTGTTGATATATGGATTCATATCAAATTCTCGCTTTTCTCCATTCTCAAAAGTTAAATGGAGTTTATAGTGAGTTATGGGCTGAACTGACTTGATAGCTAAATACATAATTCTATTATTTTAGAGGTTCTATTTTAATCCAACTGCCCGAATACTTTCTTTTGAATGTCGTTGACACGTGCAGCAGGATTGCGGCGGGTGACTTTTTCTTGCTCTGCCAGTTTGAGAAATAGACCTTCCAGAGTTTTGTCGGTGGTGTAGTTGACAAGGTCGGTCGTGACAGGTTGCATACCACTTACAGTTCCTACAGGTCCTTTGGCCACTGCGTTGAATTTAGTAGTCAGGAGTGACCATGTTTGCGCTGTGGAAGTATTTGCTACCAATGGCTTGTCCAGCGATTCCTTCACTTTAGGCATAAATGCGGCTTTCAGTTCGGAGTAGGTTGCTTTGCGGAAATATTCGGTAGCAGCTTTGTCATTACCCATAAGTATTTTTTTTGCATCTTCAAAGCTCATTTTGGCAATTGCATTGGCAAAAATAGGAGCCGCAAGTTTTACAGCGTCTTCGGCAGATCGGTTCATGCTCAGGATGGTTTTCTCTACCAGTTCTTTTCCTCCTGGTATGAGTTTGATGTTTTTTTCATTGATTCTTTTAGCATCATTGGGTAGGAAAATCTTTACCGACGCTTCATTGAAGTATCCATTCTCTACTCCAAGCTTTTTTACTGCATTTTCTACGCCTGTGTTAAGTGCGTTTTTTAGTCCAGCCACTGTTTCTTCGTCAGATATCCCACCTTCTTTGCCAATAACTTGGGAGATTTGTGTACCCTGATTTGCCACTTTAGTAGTAATGTTAATTCCGTAAGATAGTGGACTGCTTGTTGCCATTCCCACTGTTAATAATAGCGTCAATTTATTCATAATCATCCAGTATTTAAAATTTGAAGTGTAAATGTATCAACTTTTCTAGAATTTAGCTAACTTTGGGGTGTAAGATTTAGAACATTTTTAAAATGCTGATGTTCTACAAATAACTAATTCGATTGTCTAACTATTAAAAACCAAATAGAAAAAACAGAAATGAGTAAAATTGAAAAAATTGTTGCTCGCGAAATCTTAGATTCGCGCGGTAACCCTACTGTAGAAGTAGATGTGTATTTAGAGTCTGGTGTTTTAGGACGTGCTGCGGTACCTTCTGGAGCTTCGACAGGTGAGAATGAAGCCATCGAATTGCGCGATGGTGATAAAGGTCGCTACTTGGGTAAAGGTGTTCAGAAAGCTGTAACCAATGTGAACGATGTGATTGCTCCAGCGTTGGTTGGTATCAGCGCATTGCAACAACGTGGTATTGATAAGCTGATGATTCAATTGGATGGCACAAAGACCAAATCAAAATTGGGCGCCAACGCCATTCTTGGTGTGTCACTGGCTGTTGCTAGAGCGGCTGCCACTTACTTGGATATGCCATTGTATCGTTACATTGGTGGCACTAATGCTTATACCTTACCAGTGCCGATGATGAACATCATCAACGGAGGGTCGCACTCAGATGCTCCTATAGCATTCCAAGAATTTATGATTCGTCCAGTGGGTGCTACTTCTTTCAAAGAAGGATTGCGCATGGGTGCTGAGGTGTTTCACTCGTTGAAAAAAGTATTGCATGACAAAGGTTTGAGTACTGCAGTGGGTGATGAAGGTGGTTTTGCTCCTAATCTTGCAGGTGGTACTGAAGAAGCTTTGGAGTCAATTCTAATAGCTGTGAAAAATGCTGGATATGTGCCAGGTAAAGATGTGACTATCGGATTGGATTGTGCAGCTTCTGAATTCTACAAAGATGGCGTGTACGATTATTCAAAATTCGAAGGACCGAATGGCAAAAAACGTTCGTCAGCCGAACAGGTTGATTATCTTGCTGAATTGGTTGCCAACTATCCTATCGACTCAGTAGAAGATGGTATGGGTGAAGGAGACTGGGATGGCTGGAAATTGCTTACTGACAAACTAGGAGACAAATGCCAGTTGGTAGGTGATGATTTGTTTGTAACCAATGTTGATTATTTGAAAAAAGGAATTGACATGGGATGTGCGAATTCTATCCTTATCAAAGTAAACCAAATTGGAACGCTTACTGAAACATTGGATGCGATAGAAATGGCTCACCGTGCAGGTTACACCTCGGTAACTTCTCACCGTTCGGGTGAAACAGAGGATTCAACTATTGCTGATATCGCTGTAGCTACTAACTCTGGACAGATTAAAACAGGTTCGTTGAGCCGCTCAGACCGTATGGCTAAGTACAACCAATTGCTTCGCATCGAAGAAGAATTGGGCGACTTGGCAGTGTACGGATTCAAAAAGTAAAATTGAATGTATCTTTTATAACAATCAAAGCCATCGAGATTTTTTCTCGGTGGCTTTTTTTGTGCAATAGCGTTTTGGGTGAGTTTCAGAAGTTCTAATACCGTTTGCACAAACAATATAGTCCAATTTCGACTTTGTCTCATTGATACTATTTGTTTGAAGCAACGGCATTAACAGCAGTAGACATAAAAATGACTTTGGGTCATTTTATATGTACAGTTGGTATAATTTTATACCTGCGAGTTTTACACTCAATTAATCATTTTTATGTTTTCAGAACTTAGAATGATTATTTTTTTTTCATATATAATGTATCAATATCTGAAAAAATACTGTATTTTTGTGCCACTTTTCCCTAAATCCGTTTTAATGCAAAAGACGCATCCATCATGAACAAAACAGCTCTTGCCAAATTTACGCCCCATCTTTCTGCTATTCTGTTGTTTACCCTGATTTCATTTTTTACTTTCACGCCTGTTTTGGAAGGTAAGCAGTTGATAGGCCATGATACTCAGAGCTGGATGTGCGCAGCCAAAGAGACCTTGGATTTCAATAAAACACATGATCAGCCAACATTGTGGACAGATGCCATGTTTGGCGGAATGCCCAATTATCAGATTTCGATGATTCAGCCCAACAATGTGTTGCAGTATTTGGAGCGTGTTTTGATGATCTTTCCTAGCCCTGCGTCCAACTTATTTATTTATCTGATAGGGTTTTATGTTCTTCTATTGGCATTTAGAGCCAATCCGTGGTTGTCCTTAGTGGGGGCTGTGGCATTTACTTTTGCTTCGTAC
>CAIUKZ010000349.1 GCA_903899865.1 uncultured Bacteroidales bacterium
AAATGTTGTGAAATATAACTGAAGATGATGCAAATGATGGTCATAATCATATTTGATGGGGTGGGATAAAATCCATAATTTACAAGTATTTCTATCCCTAAGGAGTTGATACAAGCATTTACACCAAATACCAGTAAATATCTGACAAACTGAACTTTGCCTCTCAGATCAGACTCTGTAAATGTCACATATTTTTGCAATAAAAATCCAGTTAAAAATGTAATAGGTGATGTGATTACAAATGGTGCTTGGTGCGAACTTATCATGATAAAGCCCAAGTCTAAAGTTCTATGTGCGAGGACGAAGTTATAAATTGTATAAAATAGTACCCAACCAAAAACAACATTCACCGATCCCGACATCGCATAGCGATATAATCGGATGTTCATTTTTAGATACTTGCCAAAAGGAGGATAAAAGAAATCGAAAATAGAAGAAATAAAATTACCAGTACTAACCAAAATACTTCTCATTGGGAGCTCATTTGAAAGATTAAAGAAAACGAAATAAACTAATTACACAATTATCATTACTTTTGTAATTCGAAGTGCAAAGATACAAATTCATATCGCATCAACCAATTGCACCCACCAAATACCTAAGACTGTCAATAAAATAAATGGTTTAATGAGAAATTATACATCACCCGTCAGAGCAAAAAAACATCTTGGTCAACATTTCTTGAAAGACATGGAAGTGGCTCGTCGGATTGCAGAAAGTCTGGTACTCGATGGGCCTACTTCAGTTCTAGAAATCGGACCAGGCACTGGAGTGCTTACCCAGTTTTTGCTACAGGATGAACGAATTGACCTTACTGCCATTGAGCTTGACACGGAGTCCGTAGCCTACTTGCAAGAGCATTTTCCACAACTAAGAGTAATAGAAGGCGACTTTCTGAAGTTGGATTTAAAAACGATTTTTTCCGATAAGTATTGTGTCATTGGAAATTTTCCGTATAATATTTCAAGCCAGATATTTTTCAAGATGCTAGACCACAAAGACGATATTCCTTGCCTTGCTGGAATGATACAAAAAGAAGTGGCTGAACGCATTGCTGCACCTCCAGGCAGCAAAACATATGGTATTTTGAGCGTGTTGATGCAAGCCTATTACAAAATCGAGTATCTTTTTACTGTCCACGAGCATGTTTTCGACCCTCCTCCCAAAGTAAAATCGGCTGTGATACGATTCACCCGAAATGACGTGGCAAAAATCGATTGCAACGAGCAACTCTTTAAAGCAGTAGTCAAAACAGCATTTAACCAACGCAGAAAAACATTGCGTAACTCATTGAAATCAATGGTGGACAAAGACACCAGCATTTTCACTAACCCCATTTTCGATCTTCGTCCCGAACGGTTGGATGTGGCAACTTTTGTAGCATTGACGAATATGATTGAAAAGGCTCAGGAGTAGTTTGGTATGAATGAATCTATGTGTGAATTTAGCTCTATAACCTTTGGGGTGGGTCCACGATATTAATGCTTGCGGCGATTATAGCTGCGCGATATTTACTTCGCGATATATACTTCGTGATATTTGCCTTCGGCGATATTTACTTTGTGATATTTGCCTTCGGCGGTAATTGCTTCGCGATATTAGCCTTTGGCAATATTTGGTGCGCGATATTTGCCTTCGGCGATAGCGACTTCGTGTCTTTCTGCCTTTGCGTTCCAAAAACATTTTTCAGACGCCGTAGGTGATATTTCTATCCCCAACTATGTATCTATGTGGTTTGGTTTTTCTTTGTCATACTAGCCAATTTGCCGAAAGGCAAACTATGTGTCCTTACTTTTTAATGACTGAATTTCTCAATGTGTCAATGTGGTAAGATTTTTTTTGTGACCTTTTGTGGTTATAATTACATTCTTTGGTTTCACCCACCAAATTCGTTATAGAACCATGAATTTTTCGCTATAGTACATCATTCAAATTCGATGTAGGTGTTAAAATACACGCTTTATCCCAAAAGATGCTGTACAACATGTTTTTTGATTATATGGATTTAAATAAATGCTGTTTCTTTGCAGAACCAATATTTGTCAAACCCCATTAATCTAATTAAATCTTAGAACATGAGAACCAAATTATTCAAAGGAATTGTAGTTGTTGCAGCATTATTCATTAATTCAGTTGCACTTTTTTCTGAAACTGTAGAGTCTAACTACACCAGTTCTAATCCATTGGCAATGGATAAAGGTGCTTTTGCTTCTGGATTTGTTGTTTCTGGCACAAAAAGCGAAATCAAAATCGTTGGTGAAGTTGGTCAAAGTGCATCTACAAAGATTTTTAGTTCTCAAGGGAAATTAGTTGGCGAGTATAAACTAGCAAACCAAAATGTAAATACCATTAAACTTGCTCAGTTATCAACAGGTTTCTATATCATCGAAATCCAAACAGAATCTGGTACTACAGTCCAAAAGTTTTTCATTTAATGAAATTCAAATATTATAAAAAATCCCGCTATTCCATGGAGAAGCGGGATTTTTATTTTCAGTCAGTCCATCGCAATTTAATAATAAGAACAGCAATAGTCTGTCACTTCTTTCACTATAAGTTGAAACTTTTGGTTGGCAGGCACCCGAAAATCACTGCCCTCAGTGACGGTAATCCACTCCGTTTCACCTGGTAGTTTCACTTCCATTTTCCCGCCAAGTATTTCCATTAATTCATTTGTGTCAGTGCCAAATTCATATTCACCCGGCATCATGATTCCTAAGGTCTTCTTAGTGCCATCATTAAATACTACCGTTCTGCTTGTTACCTGTCCACCGAAGTAGACATTTGCTTTCTTAACTACTGTTACTTGTTCAAATTGACTCATATTCATTATTGTATTAATTTTTGTTTTCAGCATCCACTTTCCATACAGTGACTCCACCTGACTCTAGTCTTTTGTTGCCTACAAACACTTTGGCGTGCCATGGCAATGAGAGGTCGTAAGCTGCTTCACCATAGTTTACTGCTACTCCAAAGCCATCTCTGTATTCTACCACTACACCTTTGGGATAGTCGGTAATAGGAATTGATACCGTATTATAAAGCTTTCTTAGTACCTGAGCCTCCAAGTCGCCGTCGCGTGTGTCAACCCCTACATAGGTCACTGTTCCTTTGCCTAGACGTCTGAATGTCACAGCTGGTTTTCCTTCATAGAAGTCGTCTTTGAAAATAGCCCACACTTCGGTGTTGAGTTTTGGTGACAGTATTTCTGCCCACGATGTCCATTCGTAGTGTTTCATTCCCATTGAGATGTAATTCAAATTTCCGGGTACAAGCATGTCGTAAAAATCTATCTCTGAGCCGATAAGGTCATAAATTGGTTCGGCATATCTCGCTTCCCACAGGTGTGCCTCTCTGTCCTTATGTCCTGTTCTGCATGACAGCACCAGATTGCCACCGTTGATTACATAATCAGTCATTTTTTGGATTAGAGCTGTGTCTATTTGTTGGTAGGCTGGCGCAATAAGCACGGGGTATTGCTTGAAATTGAAATCATCGCGGATAAAGTCAACTGGTGCTCCAAATTGTTTCAGTGGCCGATAGTATTTGGTGATATGTTCCATCGAATTCCACTGCTTAGTTTGCTTGTTTTGCTCCATTCCCCAAATATTGTCATTGTTGAATAGTATGGCTGTTCGTCTATTTGTATATTCTTCGGGAACCGTTCTTTTTGTGTCAATATTGTTTCTCAACACGTTGATGTCCTTGATGAAATCTTGAAAATCCAAACCACCTGGCGTGGGAGTCACACCATCATAGCTTACAATGCCATAATGATACTGTTCGTAGCCGTACAGCGGTGCTCTGTAACGATAGGTACATACCAATTGACTACCACCAGCAAATTGATGCCACAACCACATTTTGACTGCGCCAGGTGCTGGCTGTGGGTTGTAGTCGCCCCAGTTTACCTGCCCAGGCTGTAGCTCCATCACACCGTAGGCACCAGACAATGGACGAATAAAGTCATTGGCCATGCCAAGCGTAGCAAAATCGCCTAATCGATATCCTTTTTCCCCAATTCCGTCATTGTCACCATGCACCATGTAGCGTGTGTAAGTGATGAAATCTAGTTCCTTACTTGCTCCAATGGTGCCATCCTTGTAGCCTGGAGCATAATTAGTTGTTATCCACTGATTTGGAGGGACTATTGCACGTATAGTTTTTGCTTGTTCGTCAAGAAAAGAACTGGTCTCCGACGCCACAAATCTTGAATGATCTAAGCGTTGGTTCAAGTTCATTCCCCATTGAGAATGACGAGGAATGTTTATTTGAGAAAAGTCCGAGTACCATTCGCTCCAAAATGCGGTCCCCCATGTGCTGTTGAGTGCATCAATCGATTTGTATTTATTTTTCAACCAATCTCTGAATCGTTGTTGTGCATCTGTGCCATAGTCGTAGTAAACTTTTGGCTCATTGTCTAGTTGCCAGCCCATGATGTGTGGGTTGCCAGCATAATGCTTTGCCAACTCAGCAATCATTTTTTGAGAATACTCCCTGTAAAAATTATTGGAAAACGAAGCATGTTGACGTGATCCATGATCCACGCTCACACCATTCTCATCCTTCATCAGCACATCAGGATGCTGCCTTACCAACCACACCGGTGGGGTAGCAGTGGAGGTACACATGATGACTTTTAGATTATATTTCCCTGCTAGTTCTACCGCTTTGTCTAACCATCCAAAATCATATTTGCCAGGAGCTGGTTCCAGTTGAGCCCACGCAAATTCGGCGAAGTGAGTGTACTCAAACCCCATTTCTGACATCTTTTTCAGGTCACGTTCCCATTGGTTTTGATTCCAATGTTCAGGGTAGTAATACACTCCTGTGGTGATTAACTGATCTTTAGGAAACAGGCGGTATTCTTTCACAGAATAGACATTAGTGATAAGAAGTAGAAAGCAAGCTAAACCAAATATTCGCTTCATCGTTTGATAATTTTTAAAGGAATACAAAAATACAAAAAAACTGCTAGTCGGCAAGTTCCCTAATATGCAAATAATCTATAAATCACACTAATAAATAAAAAGAATGCACGTCATTCAAATTCACTTGAATGACGTGCATCAATTAGATAAATAAAACTTTTGAGGTTATTTTACCACCACTTTTTGAGTCGACACCTTACCATCCACTTGGGCTTTGAAGATGTAAACACCACTAGACATATTCAAGTCAGAGCTGATGTAGTCTTTGCTACTTGACGATTGTTTAAATGATGCCACTTGCTTACCTGCTAGGTCGTAAACAGATATGATAGCATTTTCAGCAACAACATCGTCAGCTATTTTCAAGATAAAGTGACCATCTACTACTGGGTTAGGTTGCACGCTTAAGAACTCAGATGAAGCTAATATTCCTGGTTGAATGTCTGTTGGAACGCCACCTGTCGCAGTGAAGGCAGCAACTATAGCTTGAGCATAGCAACGTGCTAACCAATCATTGGGATGAAGTGAATTTGACAAGCAACTTGCAACTCCTTTTCTC
>CAIUKZ010000350.1 GCA_903899865.1 uncultured Bacteroidales bacterium
CTATCTTTCTTTTAAAAGAGATTGGCAACCGCCAGTCTCTTTTTTTTGCGCAACCCTTTTCAGACGCGGCATGCGACATCTCTATCTTCAATTGTATCTATGCGATTCAATTTTCAAATGAAACCTTTTGTGGCTCTATACTTCGTGATATTAGCCTGCGGCGATATTTGCTGCGCGATATTTAGCCTACGGCGGTATTTACTTCGTGATATTTGCTTCGCGATATTAGCCTGCGGCGATATTTGCTGCGCGATAGCGACTTCGTGCCTTCGTGTCTTTGTGTTCAAAAAATGTTTTAACAGACGCCGAATCCAACGTCTCTATCCCCAACTAGCACCTATGTGGTTTGTTTTTTTTCTTTGTCGTACAAGCCAATTTGCCGAAAGGCAAACTATGTGTCCTTGTTTTTTAATGACTGGATTTCTCCATGTGTTCAATGTGTTATGTTTTTTTGACCTTTTGTGGTTATAATTTCATTCTTTGGTTTCACCCGCCTATTTCATTGTAGAACCATTTTTTCATTGTGAATTGCCCAATTGCATCCTTGTAGTGTTGATTTTCCCCCACTTTGCTACCTTTCTTTTAAATTTCAGTGGATAGTTATCCTTTTTTTGTGGTGTTTTAGTGATTTATTTTATATTTACACAATGAATATAAGATATTTAGCTCCATTGCTTTGTTTTTTTATTTGTGGCTGTATATGTATTTGGCAGGATGAAGTGATGTTGATAATCTGTTTGTAAGCTTTTGAAAATGAATGCAAAATTGTTGATAACTTGTTTAAAAATACATAGTGGTGCAAAGTGGGGGATTTGGAATATATTACTTATTTTTACCGTTGAATAATAAGCTCAAATAACAGTGTCAACATTCATAGGGAAATACGAAGCGAAAGCAGATGTCAAGGGACGCATTTTTGTCCCTTCTGCGTATCGTAAACTGCTGTCTGGCAACGAGAAAGACCGGCTGGTGATGCGTTGTGATGTGACAAATGAATGCATTGTGCTGTTCCCAGAATCCGTTTGGAACAAAAAAGTGGAAGATTTTAAATCAAAACTTGATGAATGGAATTCGCAAGACCAACTACTACTGATGCAATTTGTCTCCGATGCTGAATGGTTGGACGTAGATGCACAAGGAAGGGTATTGATTTCTAAAAAACACTTGCAGTCAATTGGCGTGGACAATTCTGAAGTTTTGTTCGTGGGAATGATAGACAGGTTTGCCATTTGGAGTGGTGCTAAATACGAACAATCAAAACTTTCGGCACAAGACTTTGCATCTATGCTTAAAGAGAAAATGATAGCTAAAGAAAAGATATAATTTACACCCATAAAACATGACTCAGCCCACCTATCATATTCCAGCTCTACTAGAGGAGACCATCCAGGGGTTGAACATTCATCCAGACGGGGTGTATGTAGATGTAACGTATGGAGGTGGTGGCCATTCACGAGCCATTCTTGAACGGTTGAGTGACAAGGGGCGCTTACTGGCATTTGATCAGGATTTAGACGTATTACCCAACTTGATAGTAGATCCAAGATTTATTTTCGTTAGAAGCAACTTTAGGTACCTTTCAAATTTTTTGAGATATCATCACATCGATAAAGTGGACGGCATTCTAGCTGATTTTGGTGTGTCATTTCACCATTTTGATGAAGCTGAGCGTGGGTTCTCATTTCGCTTTGATGGACAGTTAGACATGAGAATGAATACCAAATCAAATCTGACGGCTGCTGTAATTCTCAATACATACGACGAAGAACGACTAGCTAATGTGTTTTACCTTTACGGCGAGTTGCACAATTCTCGGAAGATAGCCCGTGCAGTAACCAACGCTCGACAAACGAAACCACTCGAACGCATCAATGATTTCGTAGAAGTATTGAAGCCTTTTTTTTACAAAGAAAAGGAAAAGAAAGATATGGCTCGGGTTTTTCAGGCACTACGCATAGAGGTGAATAGCGAGATGGAGGTACTCAAATCATTTCTCAACCAAAGTGTGCAAGTTTTAAACACCGAAGGCAGATTAGCACTGCTCACCTACCACTCACTTGAGGATAGAATGGCAAAGAATTTCCTTAAAAGTGGAAATATTGAAGGGAAGATAGAGAAGGATTTTTATGGCAACGTCATTTCACCCCTTCGGTTAATCAACAACAAAGTAATAGTTGCAACAGAAGAAGAGGTTCAGAATAATCCTCGATCTAGAAGTGCAAAACTGAGAATAGCTACACTCAAATAAAACGAACACAACATAAGAATTCTGACACGCAAGGTGAAGATTAAACAATGCTAACTTCACATCCCTACTTCGAAGGGGCTTGGGGTGGCAAAAACACCAACAGATGAAAGAGTGGATAAAAAAAATACTTGATTCAATTCGTGGCAGTGAAGAATTCTCTGACCTTAAAACAAGCTCGCTACGCGATTTGCTGAATGGTGATATTTTCACTAAGCGCATTATCCAAAAGCAGTACGGCTTATTGATATTGATAGCTGTTTTGATGTTCTTTTATGTGGACAATAGATATTCGTGCGAATCGTTGGTGGCAAAACAAGCAAAACTTAAAAAAGACATTCAAGATGTGAAGTACGAATCAATGACCATCTCAGCAGAATTAATGAGACTAAGCAGACAGTCGTCAGTCATCAATATGGTAAACGAACGCGGCTTGGAAATTGAAGAGTCACCTTCACCGCCTGTATTTATAGTGGATAGCACAGAAAAAAAATAATGGCAGATTTACGTCAAGACATAGTAGTAAGATTTGGTATTGTTTATACCATTGTGTGCCTCACCTTTATTTTAGTGGTGTATAAGATTGTTGTTATTCAGACAGTTGAACGAAAAAACTGGCTAGCCTTATCATCAAAAAACATCAAAACAGACATTGTAGTCAAACCCACCCGGGGCAATATCTATGCTTGCGATGGTAGATTGATGGCGAGTTCCATACCATCGTATTATGTTTATCTGGATTTAAGAGTTCCTGCCTTGCACGAAAACAATGGAAAACTTTTCAAAGACAATATCGATTCGTTATCATTGGGTCTAGCTGAATTTTTTCAAGACCGAACAGCTGATGAATACAAGAAAATAATATCTAACGCCTATCGATCGAAGCGTGCCAGTTTGCAATTATTCCCCAAACGTATCTCCTACGCTCAATATAAAGACTTGAAGCGATTACCGCTATTAAGACTCAGCAGAAACAAAAGCGGATTGATAGTTAAGGAATTTTTTAGCAGAGTCAAACCATTTGGTTCTCTAGCTTCACGAACCATTGGCGATATTTATCCTGATGAAAAAAAAGGAGGTAAAAATGGGTTGGAGTTATATTTCAACACTCAGCTGATAGGCATTCCTGGCGTTTCAATTAGGCATAAAATAGCAAATAAGTATCTTGAAACTGTGCAAGTTGAGCCTGTAGACGGAATGGACATAAACACTACCATTGACATTGACCTACAAGACATTACCGAAAAAGCATTACTAGACGGAGTCCGAGAATTTGATGCAGCCACTGCCTGTGCCATACTTATGGAAACGAAATCTGGAGAGGTTAAATCCATTGTAAACATGACGCGAAACGAAGATGGATCTTACACAGAGAATAGAAATGGAGCTGTTTCCGACCTTACTGAACCTGGCTCTACATTCAAAGTTGCATCAATAATGGCTGCACTAGATGATGGCAAAGTAAAACTTACAGACACAATAGATACCAAAAACGGGCAATACATATTCGGCAACAGAGTGATGACAGACCACAATGCCAATAGAGGTGGATTCCACAAAATCACATTAGCACAAGCTATTTATGGTTCATCGAATATTGGCATTTCACGTTCTATTGTCAAAGCTTACGGAAAAAATCCTGCTGCATTTGTGGATAAACTGTATGAAATGAAGCTAAACGAAGCCATGAATATCGAGCTTCCAGGCGCTGCAGCACCTGTAATCAAGCATCCATCGGACAAAACCCATGAATGGTCCAACACCACTTTACCATGGATGTCTGTGGGCTACGAAACGCAAATACCTCCAATCTACACACTAGCTTTTTACAATGCCATTGCGAATGATGGAAAACTAATACGTCCATATTTTGTAAAATCAATCAGTCAAAATGGACTAGTTGTAAAAGAATTTTCAACCGAAGTTATCAATGCAGCAATTTGCAA
>CAIUKZ010000351.1 GCA_903899865.1 uncultured Bacteroidales bacterium
TGACGCCTTCATTCCTAGGACTAATTACACTTTATTAAGGATGCAAAGGTAATAACTTTTTGGGAATCTGAATAATGCTTTTTGCTCATAGTACCCAATAGGACTAGCACTTGGGTTGGAATCAATATCCATCTGATAGGCTTTTTGGGCAAGTTTGGGACTAAAAAACAGATGCAACCACGAATGATAGTGGTACTGATGAACCGCGATGGTCATGCCTTCGTGATTCAATAGGAAGTGTGATTCATCAGTTGTAGTAGCTTCTTTCACTTGATAAACGATCTCATCCAACTGGCTGAAATACGGATTTACTACGAATGTTTCACACTTCACCAGATGTTCCATAAAATTAAGGAAACGTGACCAAGTTCTGGAATAACGAAGTCGCCCACCGAGCTCTCTGTAAAAGAATGCCTTGTGACGAGTATTCATGATATCGATGGCTTCTTTTTTCTTATTTCTAGTGGATTTTCGCTTAGAAACCGAGTGAATCCGATAATAAAAACACACTTCAGGAAGACACACCACCTCGCCACCACGCTTGAGTAATGAAATCCAAAAATCCCAATCTTCGGGCCCTTTTATTTCTGGTCTGTAACCATCCGTTTGGTCATAATCACACTTACGAAACAATGCGCTGACGTAAATCATGTTCTTTCTGGCTAGTAGGCGTCTGCTGAATGGAGGTAAATTCCATGTCTTATTCTGGTCGCCGAAACGGACAGCTTTTCCGTAAACTACCTTCACTTCCGGTTGGTTGGCGAGTGCCTGTACAGCCTGTTCGATGTAGGTTGGGGAAATCAGATCATCGGCATCAAGCGGGAAAATATATTCTCCATGAGCTTGACTGATAGCCCTATTTCTCGCTACGGCTACGCCCTGATTAGGCTGAGAGATGAAACTGACTTTTGGATTGGAAGAGGCGATGCGTTCCCCCACAGATTGGGTTTGATCGGCGGAGCCATCATTCACAATGATGATTTCAAAATTTTGATAGGTCGAAGCTAATGCCGACGCAACTGTTTCTTCCAAATATTTCTCTGCATTATACGCTGGTATAATGACACTTACCAATATGTCTTGTGCCTGATGTTGCATTTAGATTCTATCTTTCTTCTGCGTGTATTTTAGCCAATAATACTTGAAAGGATTGGTATATTTAAGCTGTTTCCAAGGTCTGCTACTGTGTGGTAGATGTAGTACTGGAAGTGTTGTCAGCAAGTAGTTTTTAAAACCAAGTTCGGTGGACTTATGTGAGATAAAGACATCATACCATGATTTTTCAGGATTTAGTTCCGAAAAATCATATTCCTTCAAAAAAGCATGTGTAAGTAATGTGCAGCAGAAACTCAGCCTTTTGGAGGTTTCTATGACACCTTGCTTTTCTAACTTGAGAGCATACAAGTATGGAAAATTAATTATTCCATCCCTGTCTGTGGTAACTGCAGCTATCATTCCCACCTGTGGCAAATCACACGAAGCTTCGTACATCTTTTGGATGGTATCCTTCTTGACAATCACGTCTGACTCTATAATCAGCAACTGAGCACCATCGGCTTTTGCCTGTTGCTGAGCAGTCTGAAGTACAAGTAAATAATTGGGAGAAGGATGGCTAGTGATATCTGACAAATTGACCAAGGTAAAACCTAACTCTTTTGATTTGTGAGTAAGAAGTTCAGTAGTCTCATCGGTACTGAAATCATTGTACACAGTATATTGAAAATTTACTGTTATTTCAGACTGATAGATGGCTTCTATCGTTTGTATTGTAGTATCGACAGAGTCTTTAACTGGAGTGATAATATGTAGCTTCATGCCAACGTAGTTTATTTAAAATATTTATTCAACACAGGCAATGACTTTAGAGGCAAATCACGCTTGATCATAAATGTCACAAACGAAATCATCAGCACAGATTTCAGGGCAATGTTCAACATCGAGCTTTGGAAATGGATGAACAAGCTTAGGATAAACAGCAACGCAGCTAGTCCGGTATACAGTCCTATCGATTTCAAATCATATTTAATAGGCATGTATTTTTGTCCAAAGAAATAGGATACCAACATGATCATAAAATAGCACACAAAAGCTGACCACGCCGAACCCATATAACTGTAAGTGGGCACAAGTAGCACATTGCCAAATACAATGACGATAGTGCCTAGTATAGAAAACCACGCTCCATAGATGGTTTTGTCAGTCAGTTTGTACCACAGCGAAAGATTGAAATACACGCCTTGGAAAACAAATGACATGAGAATAATGGGCAGTACATCGAGCCCAATCCAAAAATTACGCTTGATAATAAACTTAAACACATCTACATACAGCACCATGCCCAAGAAAATAACCAAAGTGGTGATAATGAAATACTTCATGGCATCGGCATAGACTTTGAGGTTGTCCTTGTCCTTGCTCTGAGCGAAAACAAAGGGCTCGTAGGCAAACCGAAAAGCCTGTGTGAACATCATCATCACCATGGAGAGTTTGGACGTTACGCCATAGATACCTAGTTCGGATTTACCTATTTCACCGCCACGCAGATATGGGAAAATGATTTTGTCCAAATTTTGATTGGCTATACCAGCTATCCCAAGTATAAGCAAGGGAAGTGAATACTTCAAGATATCATTCATCAGTTTCATGTCCTGTTTGAACTCTGCTTCCAAAATGTAGGGCAGCAACATCAAAGTTTGGAAACCAGTAGCCATGAAGTTGGACACAAACACATATCCAAGACCGTATTCGGGATTGTAAAACCAGCTGATGGTGCTCGGTGCGTGCTTCATCAACCACGGGCAAATCACCAAAAAGAAAATATTCAAAATGAAATTCAAGATGATATACACAAATTTCAAGGTGGCAAATTTGATGGGTCTGCTTTTGAATCGCAAGTGTGCAAATGGGATGGATGAGAATGCATCCATCGCCACCACTACGCCTAGCATCCAAATAAACTCTGGGACTTTGCCATAGCCCATCGCATTGGCAATAGGCTGTGCAAAAAAGCAACAAAGCAATGCAAATATCAAGGAAGTTGTCCCCACAGCCATCAGTGAATTGCCATACACTTTGGGTGCTTCTTCTTTGTTTTTATTGGCAAATCGAAAGTAACCTGTTTCCATGCCGTAGGTTAGCACTACCAGCAACAACGAAGTCCACGCATACAGATTGGTTATCACACCATTGTCTGCTGCCGTAGCCAAGTAAAATGTATAAATAGGAGTTAGTAGCCAGTTGATGGATTTTCCCAAAATGCTACTTAATCCATAAATGGCGGTGTCTTTCGCCAAAGATTTCATTTGTTGTGCCATAATTTTCAATCAACTTTGATTAAAACAAAGTGCCTGTTTCTCCGTATTTTACTTTTCCTAAATGCTTATATGCCAGCTCGGTGACTTCACGTCCACGAGGTGTGCGCTTGAGAAATCCTTCCTTGATAAGAAATGGCTCATAGACCTCTTCCAATGTTCCAGCATCTTCGCCGAGTGCAGTGGCTATGGTGGTGAGTCCCACCGGACCACCCTGAAACTTGTCTATGATGGTGGTGAGTATTTTATTGTCCACCTCATCCAGCCCATATCTATCTATGTTCAATGCTTCCAATGCATAACGAGCTATTTCCACATCGATGCTCCCGTTGCCTTTTACTTGCGCAAAATCACGCACACGTCTGAGCAAGGCATTAGCTATACGAGGAGTCCCTCTACTTCGGCTGCCAATCTCTACCGCAGCCTGATGATTGCAATCCACGTTGAGCAACCGCGATGAGCGTTTGATAATTTCGGTAATCACCTCTATATCATAATACTCCAAGTGGCAGTTGATGCCAAATCGTGCTCTGAGTGGAGCTGTGAGCAATCCACTTCGAGTAGTAGCACCGATAAGGGTGAATGGGTTTAATTCCAGTTGGATAGACCGTGCACTTGGGCCTTTGTCTATCATGATATCAATGCGATAATCCTCCATGGCAGAATACAGGTACTCTTCCACAATGGGACTCAAGCGGTGTATTTCATCAATAAACAACACATCATTGGTTTCCAGACTGGTGAGCAGTCCCGCCAAATCACCGGGTTTGTCTAGCACTGGACCCGATGTGATTTTAAATCCTACGTTCAGTTCGTTGGCAATGATGTTGGACAGCGTGGTTTTACCCAGTCCGGGAGGTCCGTGAAGCAGCACATGATCAAGTGATTCGGTACGCATCCGAGCCGCTTGTACAAATATCTTGAGGTTCTCCACGATTTTGTTTTGACCACTAAAATCAGAAAAGGTGAGTGGACGAAGGGCATTTTCAAACTCCTTCTCACCCTTATGATTATTGCGAATGTCAAATTCTTTTTCTTCCATTTATCTGACCTGTTACTTGTGAGTAAGCATTTTAAACACTTCTTCCATGGTTCTTTCCATTGCTTTGATGGTCAGAATTTTATTTTGGTTATTGACCGCTAAGTCGAAAATATCGGCTCTGATATCCTTGCTTGCACTAATTTTGAAACTAGTAGGAGTTAGCGCCTCCAATGCTGTCAATCCATTGAGCTGATTCAGCACAGACTCGTCCAACTTATTTAAAAACTCTACTTCAACCAAGAAGCTGTTTTCATCAAATGCATTTATCTTGGACAAATCCGTATAATCGGCCACTATCTCACCTTGATTAATCACCACTACTCGGTTACAAATGGCTTTTATCTCCTGCATGATGTGGGTGCTGAGTAGTACCGTTCTATCTCGGCCTATCTCTCTGATGAGGTTGCGTATTTCTTCCAGCTGATTGGGGTCAAGACCTGTAGTGGGCTCATCGAGAATGAGCACCTTGGGATTGGGGATAAGTGCTTGTGCAAGACCTACACGCTGTTTGTATCCTTTGGAAAGTTGTCCTATTTTTTTATGAAACTCGGGGCGAAGTCCTACTTGGTCAATCAGCTCCTCTACCCGCTGGTCTTTAGACTTACCTAGCTGATAGACATCTGCCACAAATAGCAGATACTCTTTGACATACATGTCCAAGTAAAGTGGATTTTGCTCGGGTAGGTAACCCACATAAGACTTGGTGATGAGTGAATGTGCTGATACTTCCTTGCCACAAACTTTAACAGAACCATCGGTATAAGCAAGTGCGCCAGCTATGATTTTCATGGTCGTAGTTTTGCCGGCACCATTTGGACCAAGAAAACCCACCACTTCACCTTCACCTATCTGAAGATGGATGTTTTTTAAAACCGTTTGTTCCCCGTATTTTTTAGAAAGATTGGAAATACTGATTGACATGCTGATTCAAAATAATTTATGCAAAAGTACTAAATACTGATGGTAATTCTACTTAACCGCATTAATAATGAACCACAATTTAACCACAATAGGCACAAAAGTTTAATATGGATTAGCTGATTGTGGTGAATAACCTTTTTCTCGTAGGGAATTGATACTAATAGAAATAATGTGAATGTTGGCAGATTCCCCGTAGGGGATAGACTGTTGATTAGCAAACATTAATCCCCTACGGGGAATGTATCAAGATAATTATTCTGGCTATTAAAATACATTCCCTACGGGAAATTTCTTCTTTCACCCAAAGAGATTCGAAAGTAAAACCTAATAAAAGCTTGCTGTTTTGTTATCAATCAGCGTTTATTTGCGTTGCTTGCGTATCTTGCGTTCCA
>CAIUKZ010000352.1 GCA_903899865.1 uncultured Bacteroidales bacterium
GGCGATTAATTCTAAAATAATATGCTTTAGATCTTCCATTTTAAATTCCAATCATTTCTTTTTACTAATCTCTATTGTTAGCTCTGTCAACTCTTTTTCAGTTTCTAATTTCTCCAATACCTTATCAGCAAACTCATACAAAGTTGGTTTGTACTCTCTTTGCAAAAAAAAATGACATGGGAGCAGTTGCTGATTTTCTCTTAATTGTTTGATTTTATTTGCGAATAGGATAATCGCTCCAATTTTGGCTTTAATTGATTTCAATTGTCAGAATTGAAACAAAGATAGATAATTATTCACAAACAAAAATAGGTGATTTCTAAATGTAGTACATCCCCCAATAACAAAACCACCCCCACCTGAAATACATCAGATGGGGGTGGTTTTTATCTTAAGTCCCCTTCAGGGGATTTAGGGGTCGGGTATTATTTTACCTCCTCAAAATCTACATCTGTGACATCACCCTGAGCTTTACCGCCTTGAGCTTGTTGTCCTCCAAAGTCTGGGCCTGGTTGACCACCGCCTTGCGCTGCATTTTGAGCATTGTACATTTCTTGGCTAGCAGCTTGGAACACGGTGTTTAGTTCGTTTGTTGCAGCATCGATGCCAGCTAGGTCTTGAGCTTTGTGCGCTTCTTTCAGTTTTGCCAATGCAGCCTCGATAGGACCTTTTTTGTCAGCTGGTAGTTTGTCGCCAAACTCAGTCAGTTGCTTTTCAGTTTGGAAAATCAAGCTATCAGCATGATACAACTTATCAATTTTTTCTTTTTCCTTAGCATCACTTTCAGCATTAGCGGCTGCTTCGTCTTTCATGCGTTGTATTTCTGCATCGCTAAGACCAGATGAAGCTTCGATGCGGATACTTTGCTCTTTACCAGTCGCTTTATCTTTAGCCGATACGTGTAAGATACCATTGGCGTCAATGTCAAAAGTAACCTCAATCTGTGGCTCACCACGGCGAGCAGGCATGATGCCATCTAAGTGAAAGCGACCGATTGATTTATTTTGATTAGCCATTGGGCGTTCACCTTGTAGGATGTGAATTTCTACAGAAGGTTGATTGTCAGCAGCTGTAGAGAACGTTTCCGATTTTTTAGATGGGATAGTCGTATTAGCTTCGATGAGTTTGGTCATCACACCACCCATGGTTTCAATACCAAGTGAAAGTGGAGTTACATCCAATAGCAATACATCTTTTACTTCGCCAGTCAATACACCACCTTGAATAGCAGCACCAACTGCTACTACTTCGTCAGGATTTACACCTTTAGAAGGAGATTTGCCAAAGAATTTTTCCACTGCCGATTGGATTGCAGGAATACGTGTAGAACCTCCCACAAGAATCACTTCATCAATATCACCGATAGTCAGTCCAGCGTTTTTCAATGCTGTGCGACATGGCTCTATGGTGCGTTGAATCAAATCATCTACCAATTGTTCAAATTTAGCACGAGTCAAAGTGCGTACCAAGTGACGAGGAACACCATCAACAGGCATGATGTAAGGCAAGTTGATTTCAGAAGAAGTTGTATTTGATAGCTCAATTTTGGCTTTCTCAGCAGCTTCTTTCAGACGTTGAAGTGCCATTGGGTCTTTGCTTAAGTCAATGTTGCTGTTTTCGCTTTTAAATTCAGCTACTAGCCAATCGATGATGCGGTGGTCAAAGTCATCACCACCAAGGTGAGTGTCACCGTCAGTTGATTTTACTTCGAATACTCCGTCGCCAAGTTCCAATACCGACACGTCATGTGTACCACCACCGCAGTCGAATACTACGATTTTCATGTCTTTGTTGGTTTTATCCAAACCATAAGCCAATGCTGCAGCAGTAGGCTCATTTACGATACGGCGAACGTTCAATCCTGCAATTTCACCAGCTTCTTTAGTAGCTTGACGTTGAGCATCATTAAAGTAAGCAGGTACTGTGATAACAGCATCAGTCACTTCGGTGCCAAGATACTCCTCAGCTGTTTTTTTCATTTTTTGAAGAATGATGGCTGATATTTCTTGAGCAGAATACATGCGTCCGTCGATGTCCACGCGTGCAGTGTTGTTGTCGCCTTTTACAACTTTGTAGGGTACACGTTCAATTTCTTTTGTCAATCTATCATACGTTTCACCCATGAAGCGTTTGATAGAGAAGATAGTTTTGGTAGGGTTGGTGATAGCTTGACGTTTCGCAGGATCTCCCACTTTGCGTTCGCCACCATCAATAAATCCTACGATAGAAGGAGTAGTACGTTTTCCTTCGCTGTTGGTGATAACGATTGGTTCGTTACCTTCCATTACAGAAACACACGAGTTAGTGGTTCCCAAGTCAATTCCAATAATTTTTCCCATAATTTTTAAAATATTTATTTTTTCAGTTGTTTCTGATTTTTCTTATTAATTACGATTTGGGATTTTACAAAGCTTGTGCCATTGTTGAATTTTGAAGTTGAACTCCATTTTTGGCAAAATTAGTCAGATGTTTCTTTCGATTTCTTGGAATATGGATGTCAAAATGGCAGAAAATGGCAGTGATGGCTGGGTTTTAAAAATGCAAAAGTCTCATTCCAAACGTCGAGTAAGGAATGAGACTTCTATAGTAAGGGCAAGTTTACTTTTTAAATCCGAGCAGTTTTTCAATTTTCCCTTTGAAGGCGGTGTTTTCCATGATGCCTGTGAAATTTTCGGCACCAGGGCCGTACGCATATACAGGCACCATCACACCAGTATGCACTTTTGAAGAAAAGGAGTGTTTGATGTCTGAACTACCCATCTTCCCATCGTGTAGTGTGAGACCTCCTGTTTCGTGATCGGCTGTGATGATTACTAGCGTATTTCCAGACTTTTGAGCGTAGTCAAGCACCTTTCCTACTGTTTGGTCGAAGTCTAGCACCTCTTTGATGGATTGGTCTAATTGGTTGTTGTGGCAAGCCCAATCTATTTGCGAGCCTTCCACCATTAAGAAAAACCCTTTTGAATTGTTATCCAACAGGTCGATAGCCATCATGGTTGCTTCTGGAAGCATTTTTCCTCGTTCAGGCATGGCTGGATTTTGGTCATCGTAAAGTAGTCCTGCCAGTTTTGGTCCATTGGCCGATTTGACATCATCAAGTGTGTAGGCTATCTGGAATTTTTTCGCTTTAAGTTCGTTGGTTAAATTTCTCTTATCTATCCGTTGCTCGAAGTATTTGCGCCCCCCTCCGATAAAAACATCAATGTCTGATTTGAGAAAGTCAGCTGCTATTTCATCATTCATCTCTCTGTCTGGTTGATGGGCAACAAATGAAGCAGGTGTAGCATGTGTCACAGAACAAGCCACCACTAGCCCAGTTGCTAATTTACTCTTTGCGGCTTCTTCTAAAATAGATGGGACGGCTATGGTGTCGGGGCTCATGCCTATCATGTGATTTTTCGTTTTTACTCCGCATGCCAATGCTGTGCCTCCAGCACCTGAGTCGGTGGTGAAATGTGAAGATGAGTAGGTTTTGGAGAAGCCTGTGTGTGTGCAACGCTCCAGTTCAAGTTTGTTGCCATTGGCTACCATGGCTGCATAGACTTGTGCTAATCCCATGCCGTCACCAATCATGAACACTACGTTTTTAGGTCTTTTTTGAGCAAAGCTTGTATGCCCAATGGCTGTAAAAAGAAGTATGAATGCTACGAAGCTATAGGTCTGTTTCATAAGTTAATAAATCTAGTTTATAGTAATGCGTCAGCGATACCCAATAAATCTTGTTTTATATTCTTTAAACGTTCTACCACTTCTTGTTGTTTGGCGGTGGCATCTTTTTTTTGACTAAGTTTTCGTTTTGCTCCGTCTAGTGTAAGTTTTTGTTCGTTAACAAGATAGATGATTTGTTTTATGACTTGAATGTCATCATTGGAGTAAAACCGTGTGCCTTTGGCGTTGCGTTTGGGTTTCAGTTGTGAAAATTCTTTTTCCCAAAACCTCAAATTCGATTGGTTGACTTGAAACATGTCAGCCACTTCCGAAATGGAATAAAATAGTTTTTCCATACTTGAAGATGAGTGTTTTGTGAATTATTTATTTGGGATATTAACTTTTGGTTTTAACTTAAATGGGTAGTAACTGCATTGTTGTGGCAATGCAGTTGGTCTATCATTTGATTTTAATTTTTTCGCCAGCTCTTATTGTGCTACCTTTTAGTCTATTAAGTTTTTTCAGTTTTTTGACAGAGACACCATATTTAGCTGCAATTTCTCCCAGTGTCTGACCTTTTTTGACTTTATGAGAACCTTTTCCACCTGCATTTCGTACTTTATCTTTTTTGGAACCCCGGCTGTTTCTGTGATTATCTTTTATCTCTGTACTTGTGCTTGTAGGGATTTCGATTTCCTCTCTTCTTGTGTTGACCAATTCCTCCGTTTTGAAGTTAGTGATTTCTTCGTATTTCTTAGAAAAAGTACTTATTTCCTTGATAGGTAAACAAAGTGGGTAGGGTTTTATATCTCCAGGTATAATGTTGTGAATATATTGGGGGTTGAGCAGTTTAACTTGCTCAATAGGCAGGTTGAGTATGTTTGCAACTTGCTCAAGGTGAATTCGTTGTCTGATCATCACCGTGTCAGTCATGGCAGGCATATTGATGGTGGCTGCGCAAATATTATGGTCTTTGGCATAATGCATGGCGTAGTTGGCAGCAATGAAAATAGGCACATAACCCCTCGTTTCACGAGGCAGGTAAGGGTAAATCTCCCAATAGTCGCGTTTGCCTCCAGATCGGCGAATGGCTTTGTTCACATTGCCTGGTCCGCAATTGTAAGCCGCAATCACCAGGTGCCAATCCCCATAAATGGAATAAAGATCTTTCAAAAATCTAGTAGCTGCGTTGGTAGCCTTGACTGGCGAAAGACGTTCGTCAACCAATGAGTTGATTTCTAGCCCATACATTCTACCAGTGTTTATCATTAATTGCCATAGACCGGCTGCACCCATGCGTGACACGATGGTGGTATTAAGCGCTGATTCGATGATGGATAAATTTCTCAGTTCGAGAGGTAATTTTTTGGCAGCAAGTGCTTGTTCGAACATCGGGAAATAATATTCGCTCATTCCCAGCATGAACTCCATTTGTTTGCGTTTTTTTACCACGTAGAGTTCGATAAATGCTTTTACTGTGCTGTTATAAGGCATCTCCATCAGATAGGGAAGTTTTTTGAGACGCATTTTGTACACAGAGTCACTCACAGTGGCGGTTTCTGTGTTTGACTTGCAGTCTGGCTTGGTAGCTCCCTTTACTATCCATGACTGTAGCATGTAGTCCAATGAATTGTCAAATTCCTCTGGTACTACTAAGGTGGTGTCTTTGTCAACGATGTCGTTCTTTTTAGAATCGATGCTAACTATTGAAGTGTTAGAGAATAGAGTCACTGAAAAGACCAACAAAAGAATGGAAATGGCTAGTAATTTGATATTCATCATGAAATATGTTTTGTCAACTGGTATTTCTTCGTTGATCGATTTATTGTTTTATTTGAGATCTTGCTCTGTAATCGCTTTTTATCTCCAAAAATTGAAATTACACTGAAGTCCGTAGGCCTTAGATGTAGGTGATTGTATGATTGATGGCTGGATGTGCATAGTCAGATTGGGACTGATGTCAAAGTCAAAAAGCTGTGCGTCAACATAAGCATCTACTAAGGTGGCAGCATATACAATCACTGTAATCATAACGCTCATATCTCTGTATCTTCTATAATAATCCTGTTGGGCTTTGATGATGTTGATAAATGCATCCTTTCCACCAAAATCATCTTCAGTAAAACCTGGTGGGATGAGTTTTAGATGCGAATTGGTGCTGTTATCAGCATCAGAAGCATCATTGTAGGCTGTTTTGAATTTTACAAAACTGGTGTTGTTGAACCACACGGCATATCCACAGCCACCCAAGGCACCATATACCAAAGGCAATTTCCAGTATTTTTTATTCACTATTTGCCCAAATCCTGGGACTATTGCCCCCATCCACACTGCCCTCGAAGCAATCGGTTTAATGGTATGTGTTTTGGTGGTGTCTGATGCTGTTTTTTTTATCGTATCAGAGGATGTTGCCACCACTGTGGACGAGTTTTTCTCAAATCCTGTGAGCTTGTCTTTAGTCTTTTGTAAAGAATCACCAAGTTCTCTACCCTGCGCTACATGGCACAGCAATAGGTTTATCCCAATAAAAATTACAATACGATATCTCACTTTACCAATCAAATTTTATCAAATAAGCTCATGATGTGTGCCAACTCTTCATCATTAGTAAAAGGAATGGATATTTTGCCTTTTCCGTCGGGCTGACAGCTGAATAGAACTTTGGTGCCAAACACCTTACGCAGATGATTTTTGATTTCGTCAAATTCTTTAAGGTCTGCTATTGGATTGGGTGTCGTGTTTTTAGACAATCCAAATGACCCCGATTCAGCATACAGTCGTACCAGCTCTTCTACCTTTCGAACAGGATAATCATTGACTACAATCGTTTCATAAAGTTCCAATTGAGCCACAGGGTCTGACAGTCCAAGCAAAGCACGAGCATGACCCATTTCTATCTTTTTGTCTTTGATGCCCATTTGTATTTCGGCCGGCAGTCTGAGCAGTCGCATGTAATTGGCAATGGTGGCTCTTTTTTTTCCTACACGTTCGCTCAGACGTTCTTGTGTCAGTTGATATTCTTCTATTAATCTGGAAAAAGTCAAGGCTATTTCAATGGCGTTAAGGTCTTCGCGTTGAATGTTTTCAATCAACGCCATTTCCATCACTTGCTCGTCAATGGCTGTTTTGATGTAAGCGGGAATGCTTTTCAGTCCTACCAGCTTAGATGCTCTATATCGTCTTTCACCTGCAATAATCATGTAGGTGTCATCTTCGTTTTTGCGCAGGGTAATGGGCGATATCACACCAAGTTGCTTGATGGATGTTGCCAACTCCTCTAGTGCTTCTTCGTCAAAATGCGTACGAGGTTGGTGTGGATTGGGCTTTATCAAATCCAATGCTACTTCATTGATGGATGATGAGCCACCAGTGTTAATGCTTTCTGTGTCAATCAATGCACCTAAGCCTCTTCCTAATCCTCTGTTGTTGTTTTTTGGGAAATTCATTCTTCTATTTTACTAGTGTTTGATTGCTTACTCCGTCTATTTGTGTTTTGCTATCAGCTCTTTGGCTAAGTCA
>CAIUKZ010000353.1 GCA_903899865.1 uncultured Bacteroidales bacterium
AAAGCCAAACAGTTTCCTCATCAATTCTTACCTCAATATGTTCGGCAAGTTCGTTTGGACGATATAATATGATTTCGTTTTGCATATATGTTAGCGTTAATCATACTGAATTGATAACAAAAGAGGTATTCTTAATATTTTTGGGTGTCAGGATTCAGAAAACAAAACAACTATTCTTAGCCATTCACCTCTACTCTCTACTCTACCCTACCACCACGCTCTGCTTTGTGCTCTGTTTTAAGGGGATTAGCGCTAATTTCGCCATTCCATTTTCTGCTTTGATAAATGTCATACGCCATGAACAGCGCTTGACGGAATGACTCCTCCGAAGCGGTGTTTTTTCCAGCTATATCATAAGCAGTGCCATGATCTGGCGATGTACGAATCACCGACAGACCAGCCGTGTAATTCACACCCGTATCCATAGACACAGTTTTGAAAGGCACCAAACCTTGATCATGATACATGGCCAATACTGCATCAAATTTCTTAAAATTACCTGAGCCAAACAGTCCATCGGCTGGATAAGGACCAACACAAATAATGCCTTGTTTTTCGGCATCCTTGAGTGCGGGAATAATCACTAATTGTTCTTCATTGCCTATCACACCGCCATCACCAGCATGAGGATTTAGGCCAAGCACAGCTATGCGAGGACGAACTATCGAAAAGTCCTTTTTCAATGACGCATTGAGCACCTGCAGTTTTTGGAGGATGAGTTCAGAGGTTATTTTGGTTGATACCTTCTCCACTGGAATATGACCTGTGACAACCGCCACACGCATCACATCGTTGACAAGCAACATAAGTGCAGGCGAATCGGTCTTGAAGTTCTGCTCATAATACTCCGTATGACCAGGAAAAGAGAAGGTCTCAGATTGTATGTTGTGTTTATTGATAGGTGCTGTGACTACGGCGTGGATAGCACCTTTTTTCAAATCCTCTGTAGAACGCTCAATGGCTACCAAAGCAGCTTTTCCTGCTTCGGGAGTGGATTGTCCGAATTCCACTTTGATATCATCATCTACACAGTTGACTATGTTTAGTCTTTTGGGATTCAATTCCTCGATGGAGTTGATGATGTTTAAATTTACTCCCTGAATATCCAAATGCTTGCGATAGAAGGCAGCCACTTTGGAAGACCCGTAAATGACTGGAATGAAATTTTCAATGATTTTTGGTTCTGCAAGTGTTTTCAAAATCACCTCGTAACCAATACCATTAATATCACCGTGAGTGATTCCTATTATTATTTTATTTTTTTCCATTTGTTTATTGATTTATTGATATCGGCGCTTTGGTCGCTGTAATTTATTGTTTATTGTTGGCTGTATGCCAATATATTTTATTTCAAATTTACGTTGTTGAGTATTTCAAATTTACAAGAATCATTTAATCTGTCAACTTGTTCTTGTTGAATCAGTTTCATTCCGCATTTTTCAGAAAGTCTAATTGATGCAATATTTTCCTTAAACATCCTTGCAGTTATCTTATCTAAATTTAGTGTGTTAAATCCGTAATCAATCAATGAGCTACAAATTTCGGAACCATATCCTTTTCTCCAAAATTTATTATCAAGAATATATCCCAATTCTAAATGGTTTAATTCGTTAAATGAATTAAACAATCCTGCTTCTCCAATTATTTGACCATTGTCTTTAAGCTGAACTGCAAAAATTCCAAATCCATTTTTGTAATCTTGAATTATTTTAGAATATTTCTCATTAAGTTTTTCACTTGTCCAATTCAAATTTGAATTTGGGATGAATCTCAAATTTCTAAAATCACGATAAATATCCAACAGACCATCTATATCATTAGGGTGTATTTCTCTAATTAATAGTCTATCAGTCTCTATGAATATTGTCATTAAATAATCGTTTCAGATTAAAAAAAGAAAAATGATTGCCCACCAATTTTTTTACTAACCTTATTTCTTAGCATCGGCTGTGAAAAAGAATTTTAGAATCATTTCCATTAACTTGTCTCTGTCTTTCTCCTCCTTGATGATCTCTATAGGGAATCCAAAGGCACATAACTTGTATTTGCCTGAATAGCTCACTCCTGCACTGAGGTTATTCTCTGCATATCGGCTGATGGTATAACCTCCTTTGCCGATGGGTTCTATGGCATCTGCCGATGGGACAAAATAAGACACTGCATTGGGTTCACTATAGTAGGACATTTCCATCGGTTTGATGACATTGGCTGGTGAGTTCACTGTTTTAACCTCTCCATTCACACATGCCTTGTCTGTCCTGTATTTAATCTTCAACACATTTTCCAAAAAAGCCCTATCATCCACATTTTCCTTTACGTAACTGTCAGATGCCAGATAAGCACCGCTGACAATTAAATTCCCCCCAGAATGACAATAGTCTTTGAGACGTAACTGCATCGAAGTTGGAAAGACTTTAAAATTAGCAGTATTTTTTGGATTACCAACCACGGTTTGTTTTTGAGCACCCAGAATAAGATCTACCACACCATAATTAGTTAAGTCAACTTTTCCATCCATCACCGCATTGGCACTGCATGACACAAATGAATAACCTGCATTTTTAATAGAAACGCCATGAAGGTAAGGATAATCAAAGGTATTGCCTGCAATGATTTTCGTTTCAAAATTGGCATGGCTAGCACCGAATCCAGGAGCATCGTCGCTTTCATACGGTTTATTTCGTTTAAATTCATACTGATTTCCCACAAAACTGATATCAGATAGGTAAGGCATACCAGGATCTGTCACATTGTCAAAACCTGCCAGTTTACCCTCCAAGTCATAGCTGGATGGCGCACTCACCCTGTCAAAACCATTGACTATCATCACCACGGGTTGAGAAGAAGAAACACTGCATGCAGAGACAATTTCAGAGGGAAAACTCTCCCCACCATCATTCAATGCAGTAACTTTGAAACTGTATATTTTTCCTGGTTGAAGTCTCAGTGTATAAAAAGTAGAATCTATCAAAGTACCTTGATCAAACACTCCACCATCAATACGCTTATATACAATATATTTCTTAGCCTGTGCAGTGGGCTCCAACGAGTCCACCACAGCACTCCATTTGAGCTCAAGCACATTGTCCTTTAACTTTGTATATAACTGCGTCACAGGCAGTGGTTGCACTTGATAATCAAAGCCATTGGCAACAGACAAATACTTCAGCATTCCTTTGTAAATGGCACGGCTGACAGTAAACCGAAACTGTGGATCCAGACCATAGCGCATATCAGCAAGATTTTGATGCGATAGTAACTCCAACAACATGGTAGGGACTACTGGCACACGTGATTCGCTATACGATTTATTCCATAAGCCACGCCTCATCCATTCGGGCGAATGTCTGATTTTTACATCATTCACTATCTGAGATTGAATGATATCAGTAAGGTCTCTGGATGCCCAACGGCTGACACCATTTCTGTAAACAGTAGCCCCATCTGAATTTTGAATGGTACTGATTCCGAGAGTGCCAATTATTGAATCATTAGGAGTAATTCCAGCATCAGTGTGAAAAGCAAAAGCCATATCCAAAGGCACACCAAGTCCTTTTTCCTGTGGCGCCACGGTGGAAGCACCTGCCAAATAATTCACCCAAAATCCTCTGGATTGAAAATCATCTGAATAATCGTTCTTTCCATGTGTACGGCTATAAATACTATCGGGAACACCTGCCCACTGCAACCAATACCTGGCTGCTTCAGCAAATCGTGGATAACCACTCACCTCTGGTTGGTATATAATGGTTGTTTTTGCGGTATCATGGACGGCTGCAAGCGAATCAATCGATTTTTGAGTAGGAACTGAAGAGTCCACATACGGACTACGAGCCATATTACCCATACCACCACCAAATTTCACGGCATCAGCTGTAATCACCTTGCTGGTATCTTTAGTTAGGTTAGTCAGCACCACTTTAGCATGATTACTCCTGCCTTTATCAAAATCAAAACTACCCAAATACACCCAAGTACCACCGCACATGGTCTGATTGACTGTAAATTCTGTCTTTCCTGCGTTGTGGTAAACCGTGTAATGGGCATCAGAAGGACTATTTGGAAGGGTTTTGTAGGAAACATACACGGCATATTTTCCCGTTTCGGGGAAGTGAGGCACCCAATTGATTCTGCTGATTTCTGCGTGATCGGTAACTGACATGGCTTGCCGATACGTTCCCATTCGGAATGGATTTTCACCAAACAAATATGTCTCTTTGGAATTGGCAAAACCTTTTTCTAACCCAGTATACCAAGCATGTTCCTCTGTTATTTCTCTATACCTACTTTCTCTATCACGTACATCATTATCCACAATTACTTCGTGTGCTTGCAAATCTCTCTCACGAGGCATAAACACCGAAGCACCAGCATTTTCAAGCATTGGTACTAAATATGGAAGCACGTAGGACTGCGTGTACAAATCCTCTACCGTCTGCATCACCCTAGCTCGTTGCCACTGCCACCTGGCTTTCTTCTGCTCGTAAAATCGCCCATGACTCTGCCACAGTGCTATATTCCGATTCGTCAACCCTTTCGATGGGGAATACAATCGCGACTGATTAGTAACCACAGTGGCTGAATTTGCAACCTTAAACAAGCGAGTAGAGTCCATTTCATTGGGAGCACGAAACAGGTTGGGGATCAAATCTTCTATGCGCTTATTTTCAGTTTCGCACACCAAGGTAAGGTCGGAATACTTACCTTTAAACACTG